>NZ_CP101655.1:2488050-2600397 GCF_028830055.1 Pseudomonas serboccidentalis | reverse complement strand
GCGCCAGGCCTGACAACATAAATCTCACAGAGTCAGGTGAATCTGCCTACCCCACACTGGCCCATCTCCCCCATGTCAGCTAGCATCGCCCTTTTGCCAGGACTGCCGACCATGAAGATCGTTTCCTTCAACATCAACGGACTGCGCGCCCGTCCGCATCAGCTGGCAGCGCTGATCGAAAAGCATCAGCCGGACGTGATCGGCCTGCAGGAAACCAAGGTCCACGACGACCAGTTCCCGCTGGAAGAAGTGCGGGCGCTGGGCTATCACGTTTATTTCCACGGCCAGAAAGGCCATTACGGCGTCGCCCTGCTCTCGCGCAACGAGCCGATCGCCGTTCACAAAGGCTTCGCCACCGATGAAGAAGACGCCCAGCGCCGCTTCATCTGGGGCACCTTCGCCGACGCCAATGGCGTGCCGGTGACCATCATGAACGGCTACTTCCCGCAGGGCGAAAGCCGCGACCATCCGACCAAGTTCCCGGCCAAGCAACGCTTTTACAGCGACCTGCAAACCCTGCTGGAAAGCCAGTTCCACAACGAACAGCCGCTGGTAGTGATGGGCGATGTGAACATTTCCCCGGAAGACCGCGACATCGGCATCGGCCCGGACAACATGAAGCGCTGGCTGAAAACCGGTAAATGCAGCTTCCTGCCGGAGGAGCGCGAGTGGATGGCCCGCCTGAAGAACTGGGGCCTGACCGACAGCTTCCGCCACCTGAACCCGGACGTGAGCGACATGTTCAGCTGGTTCGACTACCGCAGCCGTGGCTTTGAAGATGAGCCGAAACGTGGGCTGCGGATCGACGTGATCCTCGCCTCCCATGGCCTGTTGCCGCGAGTGAAGGATGCGGGCGTGGACTATGAACTGCGCGGGATGGAGAAGCCGTCGGATCACGCGCCGATCTGGCTGGAACTGGCCTGATATCCACCAAGATCAAAAGATCGCAGCCTTCGGCAGCTCCTACAGGGGATCGCATTCCAATGTAGGAGCTGCCGAAGGCTGCGATCTTTTGATCTGTCATGTTTTGGTCATGCGTCTGACTTAATCTCCCCGGCAATCCCCTTGGCTTGATTCGGTGCCGGCATGACCCTGCGTGTTCTGTTCGTCTTTGTGTTGAGTGCATGGCTGACGGTCAGCGCCGCCGCCCTGCCGATCCCCGAAAACGGCCCGGCACTGCGTATTCAGGGTTCCAATACCATTGGCGCCGATCTCGGCCCCGCGCTGGTCGAAGGTTTTTTGCAGGAACAGGGCCTGCTGAAGATCCACCGCGAAAACCCCGACACCGCCAACGAACAACACATTGTTGGCCAGACCGCACAAGGCAAACGGGTCGTGATTGAAGTCGCCGCCCACGGCTCCAGCACTGGTTTCACTGCGCTGAAAAGCGCCAGCGCCGACCTCGCTGCCGCCTCCCGTCCGATCAAGGACAGCGAACTGCTCAGCCTGCAAGCGCTGGGCGACATGAAGAGCCCTGAGGCCGAGCAAGTCATCGCCATCGACGGCCTGGCGATCATCCTGCATCCCGACAATCCGCTGCAGCAACTGGACACCGGGCAACTGGCGCGGATCTTCGCCGGTGAGGTGAAAACCTGGGAAGACCTCGGCGGGCGCGGCGGTGCGATCCATCTATATGCGCGGGATGATCAGTCCGGCACCTACGACACGTTCAAGGAACTGGTGCTGAGTCGTCGCGGGAAAAGTCTGAGTGCCACGGCGAAACGCTTCGAGTCCAGCGAGCAATTGTCCGACGCGGTGAGCAGCGATGCGCAAGGCATCGGTTTCATCGGCCTGCCTTATGTGCGTCAGGCCAAAGCCGTGGCAATCGCCGACGGTGCATCGCAATCGATGTTGCCGCTCAACAGCCTGATCGCGACGGAAGACTATCCACTGTCCCGACGGCTGTTCTTTTATCTGCCACCTACCAGCCAGAATCCGTGGGCTTCAGCGCTGGTGGCGTTTGCGCAAAGCCCACAGGGGCAGAAGATTGTCGCGGCCAACGGTTTCATCAGCCAGACCATCCATGCGATGACCGTCACGCCGAATGCGCTGATGCCCGAGGGTTATCAATCCCTCAGCCGGCATGCCCAACGTCTGACAGTGAATTTCCGCTTTGAAGAAGGCAGCGCCAGCCTCGACAACAAGGCGCGGCAGGATCTGGCGCGGGTGCTCGACTATATAAAGCGCCACGACAAGACCGAGCGTGCGGTGACGCTGGTGGGCTTTGGTGACGAGAAAGACGACCCGGCCCGGGCCGACCTGCTGTCGAAACTGCGGGCCATGGCGGTGCGCCGCGAGTTGGTGAAGAACGGCGTGGTGTTGCGCGAGGTGCGCGGGTTTGGCGCGTTGATGCCGGTGGCGGCGAACAGTGCGGATGAGGGGCGGATCAAGAATCGGCGGGTTGAGGTTTGGGTGTATTGAGCCTGATGTTGATGAACTGAATGGGCAGGCCCTTTCGCGAGCAAACTCGCTCCCACAGGGATCGCATTCTTCCATTTGGAATGCGGTTTAATGTGGGAGCGAGCTTGCTCGCGAAGCAGGCGACGCGGTCTTAATGACCGCTGCGCAGCATCTCTTTCGGCACATACTTGCCGATCTCGAACTTGCCGATCGCCGCGCGGTGCACTTCGTCCGGGCCGTCGGCCAGGCGCAGGGTGCGTTGCATCGCGTACATGTAGGCCAGCGGGAAATCGTTCGACACCCCGGCCCCGCCATGGATCTGGATCGCCCGGTCAATCACCCGCAGCGCGACGTTCGGCGCGACGACCTTGATCTGCGCGATCTCGCTCTTCGCCACTTTGTTGCCCACGGTGTCCATCATGTACGCCGCCTTCAGAGTCAGCAGGCGCGCCATGTCGATTTCCATCCGCGAGTCGGCGATCTTGTCGACGTTACCGCCCAGACGCGCCAGCGGTTTGCCGAATGCGGTGCGGCTCACCGAGCGTTTGCACATCAATTCCAGTGCACGCTCGGCCATGCCGATCGAACGCATGCAGTGGTGAATCCGCCCCGGGCCAAGGCGACCTTGGGCGATTTCGAAGCCGCGGCCTTCACCGAGCAGGACGTTTTCGTACGGCACCCGCACGTTATCGAACAGCACTTCGGCGTGGCCGTGCGGTGCGTCGTCGTAACCGAACACCGGCAGCGGACGGACGATTTTCACCCCGGGGGTGTCGACCGGCACCAGGATCATCGAGTGCTGGGCGTGGCGCGGTGCATCAGGGTTGCTCAGACCCATGAAGATCAGGATCTTGCAGCGCGGATCGCAAGCGCCGGAGGTCCACCATTTTTTGCCGTTGATCACCCACTCGTCGCCGTCACGCACGGCGCGGGCGGCCATGTTGGTCGCGTCGGACGAAGCCACGTCCGGTTCGGTCATGGCGAACGCCGAGCGGATTTCGCCGCGCAACAGCGGTTCGAGCCAGCGCTGTTTCTGTTCTTCGTTGGCGTAGCGCACCAGCACTTCCATGTTGCCGGTGTCCGGCGCCGAGCAGTTGAACGGTTCCGGCCCGAGCAACGAGCGACCCATGATTTCCGCCAGCGGCGCGTATTCGAGGTTGGTCAGCCCGGCGCCGAGCTCCGATTCCGGCAGGAACAGATTCCACAGGCCTTCGGCTTTGGCCTTGGCTTTGAGTTCCTCCATGATCGCGGTCGGCTGCCAGCGATCGCCCTCGGCAACCTGGCGTTCGAACACGGCTTCGGCCGGGTAAACGTAAGTGTCCATGAACGCGGTCACGCGCTCACGCAGTTCTTGCACCTTGGGCGAATAAGCGAAATCCATGAGCAATTACCTTCTTTAGGCAGAGGTTGTTCAGATCATGCAATCGATGCTAGAACAGCGCTGATAATTTACCTAGCCTATTCTCGGCGTGTATAAACATTCATCACCGATATATGATCCGCTGATCGTCAGGCCTTAAAACATCAGCCCTAAAACAAGAGAAGCCGCGTTATGAACCTGAGCAAGGTCGACCTCAACCTTTTCATTGTCTTCGACGCGATCTACACCGAAGCCAACCTGACCCGCGCCGGGCAGATTGTCGGCATCACCCAGCCGGCGGTGTCCAACGCGTTGGCGCGGTTGCGTGAGACCTTCAACGATCCGCTGTTCGTGCGCACCGCCCAGGGCATGGTGCCGACGCCGATGGCGCAGAACATCATCGGCCCGGTGCGCAATGCGTTGTCGCTGCTGCGGGTGTCGGTGCAGGAAAGCCGGATTTTCAACCCGGCCCAGGCGGTCAAGACCTACCGCATCAGCATGACCGACCTCACTGAAGCGGTGATTCTGCCGCCGCTGTTCCAGCGTTTGCGACGTCTGGCGCCGACGGTGATCATCGAGAGCTTCCTGTCCAAACGCCGCGAAACCACCAAGGAACTGGCCGCCGGACGCCTGGATTTCGCCGTGGATGCGCCGCTCAACACCGACCCGCAGGTGCGCCACGTCAAGCTGATGGAAGACCGTTACGTCTGCGCGATGCGCAAGGGCCATCCGCTGGCGGGCAAGGAAAAACTCAGCCTCGACGATTACCTGTCACTGACCCACATTCATATCTCCAGCCGCCGCAGCGGCCTGGGTTATGTCGATCTGGCCCTCGGCAAAATGGGCATTCAGCGCAAGATCGCCCTGCGCTCACAGCATTACCTGATGGCGTCCCAGGTCATGCAGCAGACCGACATGGTAATGACGGTGCCCGAGCGCTTTGCCCGGCGTAACGACTTGCATGCGTTCAACCTGCCGGTCAACGACGTGCCGCCGCTGGAGACTCATCTGTACTGGCACGAAAGCACCGATCAGGACCCGGCCAACCGCTGGATGCGCGAGCAGATCATCGAGTTGTGCCAGCAGGTGGCGGCGCAGGAGAAGAAACTCGATAAGCAGGTGGTTTGAGGAAAGATCAAAAGATCGCAGCCTTCGGCAGCTCCTACAATTGGAATGCATTTTCCTGTAGGAGCTGCCGAAGGCTGCGATCTTTTTCTTGCTTGACGTAAACGTCAACTCGCCATTAGCTTAGCGCCAAGACCTTTTTCGAGCGCTTTCATGAGCAGCCAGACCTACAGCATTTCCGACCTCGCCCGCGAGCTGGATATCACCACCCGGGCGATCCGTTTTTATGAAGAACAAGGCCTGCTCAGCCCTGAGCGCCGTGGCCAGGAACGCATCTACTCGCCGCGCGACAAGGTCAGCCTGAAGCTGATCCTGCGCGGCAAGCGCATCGGTTTCTCGCTGGCCGAATGCCGCGAGTTGATCGAACTCTACGACCCGTCCAGCGGTAACACCAAACAGCTCAACAGCATGCTGGCGAAAATCAGCGAGCGCCGCGAACAGCTGGAGCAACAGTTGCTCGACATCGAACAGATGAAACTGGAACTCGATACCGCTGAAGAACGCTGCGTGCAGGCACTGGAGCAGACGCTCAAGAGTCAGCAGCCGGTTCAGTAACCAACACAAATCCCCTTGTAGGAGTGAGCCTGCTCGCGATAGCGGTGGGTCAGTCAACATCACTGTTGAATGTGAAATGGCTATCGCGAGCAGGCTCACTCCTACAAGGGTTCTCAACGATTTCAAAAGAGCAGGTCAACCGCCATGTCCCTCCCCTCCCATGTTCGCCTGATCGAAGTCGGCCCGCGCGATGGCCTGCAGAACGAAGCCCAGCCGATCAGCGTGGCTGACAAGGTGCAACTGGTCGACGCGCTGAGCGCCGCTGGTTTGAGTTACATCGAAGTCGGCAGTTTCGTCTCACCGAAATGGGTGCCGCAGATGGCCGGTTCGGCCGAGGTGTTCGCGCAGATCCAGCGCAAGCCCGGCGTGACCTACGGCGCCCTGGCGCCGAACCTGCGCGGGTTTGAAGATGCGCTGGCCGCCGGCGTGAAAGAAGTCGCCGTGTTCGCCGCCGCGTCCGAGGCGTTCTCGCAGCGCAACATCAATTGCTCGATCAGCGAAAGCCTGGCGCGCTTCGCACCGATCATGGAAGCCGCGAAACAGCACGGCGTTACCGTGCGCGGTTACGTGTCCTGCGTGCTCGGCTGCCCGTACGAAGGCACGGTCGCCCCGGAGCAAGTGGCGATGGTCGCCCGTGAGCTGTATGCGATGGGCTGCTATGAAGTGTCCCTCGGTGACACCATCGGCACCGGCACCGCTGGCGCGACCCGGCGGCTGTTCGAAGTGGTGTCGGCGCAGGTGCCTCGGGAAAAACTCGCCGGGCACTTCCACGACACCTACGGCCAGGCCATGGCCAACATCTATGCCAGCTTGCTGGAAGGCATCGCGGTGTTCGACAGCTCTATCGCCGGCCTCGGCGGCTGCCCGTACGCCAAGGGCGCGAGCGGTAACGTTGCGACCGAGGACGTGGTGTACCTGCTCAACGGCCTGGGCATCGAGACCGGTATCGACCTGGACGCCTTGATTGCCGCGGGTCAGCAGATCAGCGCGGTGCTCGGTCGCCCGAGCGGTTCGCGTGTGGCCAAGGCCCGTAACGCACAGTGAGGTCGAAGGTGTTACCGCTGTGTCCGAAACGTGGGCATAGACGAGTAACACGGAAACAAATTGTCTGGTTTGCCCTGAAGGAAAAATCCTTCAAAAAACTCAAGCCATTGATTTACAAGGCTTTTAAAAAGTTGGCACGGCTTCTGCTATCTCTATGGCATAACAAGAATAAAAAGCTGCAAACCAATAAAAATAAGACGTACCGACTCTGACATAACAAAAACAACACGGCAGAGACGCAGCTAACAGATTTTTTTGGAGAAGGTGTGCTTTTCAGGGTGCTCTCAGGAGTGACCCGCAACCGGGCAGAGAACAATAAAACTACCTTCAGGTAGCTCCCGAATCGGTTGGATCGCTTGGCGAGAAAGCAGATCAGCGCTCAAAAAAATACGTTTGCTCTTGACCCCGGATGGGGGTCGCCAAAAACAGCGGTAAAGGGCCACGGTTGCCAAAAACAACAACAGACCGCCCCTCAATAATAAGAAAGAGCACGCGACGACAAAATTAAAGGGGAGCTTCGGCTCCCCTTTGTGCTTTCTGTGATTTGTGTTTTTAAAAGATCGCAGCCTTCGGCAGCTCCTACACCGATCCCCTGTAGGAGCTGCCGAAGGCTGCGATCTTTTGATCTTCAATGTAGCGCCTTAAGCTCTTCGATACTGATCTCGCGCATCCGGAACTTCTGAATCTTGCCCGTCACCGTCATCGGAAACTCTTCGACGAACTTGAAGTAACGCGGCGTCTTGAAGTGCGCGATGCGCTCCTTGCACCAGGTTTGCAGTTCCAGCTCGGAGGCATTGTGGCCGGGGTGGAATTTGATCCAGGCGACAATCTCCTCGCCGTAACGCGAGCACGGAATGCCGATCACCTGCACGTCCGCCACGGCCGGGTGAGTGAAGAAGAACTCTTCCAGCTCACGCGGGTAAACATTCTCGCCGCCGCGGATGATCATGTCTTTGTTACGCCCGGCGATGTTCACGTAACCCTCATCGTTCATGCTCGCCAGGTCGCCGGTGTGCATCCAGCCCGCCTCATCGATGGCTTCGGCGGTGGCCTGCGGGTTGTTCCAGTAACCGAGCATCACGCTGTAACCGCGGGTGCACAACTCGCCGATGGTGCCACGCGGCACCAGATTGCCGGCCTCGTCGATGATCTTGCTTTCCAGTTGCGGCTGAGTGCGACCGACGGTGGTCACGCGCAGTTCCAGTTCATCGTTTGGCCCGGTCTGTAGCGACACCGGGCTGGTTTCGGTCATGCCGTAGGCGATCTGTACTTCACTCATGTGCATCTCGCTGATGACCCGGCGCATCACCTCGATCGGGCACGTGGCGCCGGCCATGATCCCGGTACGCAGGCTCGACAGGTCGAAGTCCGCACGTAGCGGTTGATCGAGCATGGCGATGAACATGGTTGGTACACCATAAAGGCCGGTGGCCTGTTCTTCGGCGACGGTTTGCAGGGTCAGCAGCGGGTCGAAGGCGTCGCTGGGGTAGATCATGGTGCTGGCGTGGGTGATGCAGCCGAGGTTGCCCATGACCATGCCGAAGCAGTGGTACAGCGGCACCGGGATCACCAGCCGGTCGCTCGGGGTCAGGCCGATGCTTTCACCGACCATGTAACCGTTGTTGAGAATGTTGTAGTGACTGAGGGTCGCGCCCTTGGGGAAACCGGTGGTGCCGGAGGTGTATTGAATGTTCACCGGCTGATCGAAGTGCAGGCTGTCGCTGCGTTCGTGCAACTGTTGGGGTGAGACACCCGCGGCCAGATCGACCAGTTGCGACCACGGCAGGAAGCCTGACGGTGGCTGTGCATCGAGGCTGATCACCCCGCGCAACTCCGGCAGACGCTCACAGCGCAACTGGCCGATGGATTGCTCGGCCAGTTCCGGTACCAGCCCCTGCAGCATGGCGTGGTAGTTGGAGGACTTGAATGCCCCGGCGCACACCAGCCACTGACAGCCGGACTGTTTGAGCACGTATTCCAGTTCAGAGCTGCGGTAGGCCGGGTTGATGTTGACCAGAATCACGCCGATTTTCGCCGTGGCGATTTGCGTGATGCACCACTGCGCACAGTTCGGCGCCCAGATACCGAGCCGATCCCCCGCCTGCAAACCCAGCGCCAACAGGGCTCTGGCATGCAGATCCACCGCGTCGGCCAGTTGCCGCCAGGAATAGCGCAACTGCTGATGACGCACCACCAGCGCCTCACCGTCCGGGTACTGCGCAACTGTCTGGTCGAACTTCTGCCCGATGGTCATCGCCAGTAAGGCTTTGTCTTGGGCGCCACGGGTGTAGCTGCGTGGCGGGTTTGCACTGGGTTGATCCATGACGACCCCTATTGTCTTTATTAGTGGGTTTGCCGGATTTAATCCCTGTGGGCGAGCTTGCTCGCGAAGAGGTCAGCGGATTCAACATCCATGTTGACTGATCTGACGCTTTCGCGAGCAAGCTCGCTCCCACAAGGTCTGCTCCGTTTCAATCTTGAACTGCCCTTACTCTCGCTCAAGTTGACGTTAACGTAAAGGGTGATTGACAGCCTTCCGTCTCAGGCTTACGTTAACGTAAAGGTGAGAGCTGTTCGACCGCCCTCCCCACCCTACAAAAAAGCTAAAAGGTGCCCCATGAGCTATCCATCCCTGAACTTCGCCCTCGGTGAAACCATCGACATGCTGCGCGATCAGGTTCAGTCCTTTGTCGCCGATCAGATCGCCCCACGCGCCGCGCAGATCGACCACGACAACCTGTTCCCTGCCGACATGTGGCGCAAATTCGGCGACATGGGCCTGCTCGGCATCACCGTGCCGGAAGAGTACGGCGGCGCCGGCCTGGGTTACCTGGCGCACGTGGTGGCGATGGAAGAAATCAGCCGCGGTTCGGCCTCGGTGGCGCTGTCCTACGGCGCGCATTCCAACCTCTGCGTCAATCAGATCAACCGCAATGGCAACCACGAGCAGAAAAGCCAATACCTGCCGAAGCTGATCAGCGGCGAACACGTCGGCGCCCTCGCGATGAGCGAGCCGAACGCCGGTTCCGACGTGGTCTCGATGAAGCTGCGCGCCGACAAACGCGGCGACCGTTTCGTGCTCAACGGCAGCAAAACCTGGATCACCAACGGCCCCGACGCCAACACCTACGTGATCTACGCCAAGACCGATCTGGAAAAGGGCCCGCACGGCATCACCGCCTTCATTGTCGAGCGCGACTGGAAAGGCTTCAGCCGCAGCAACAAGTTCGACAAGCTCGGCATGCGCGGTTCCAACACCTGCGAGCTGTTTTTCGATGACGTCGAAGTGCCGGAAGAAAACATCCTCGGCGTGCTCAACGGCGGCGTCAAAGTGCTGATGAGCGGCCTCGATTACGAGCGCGTCGTGCTGTCCGGCGGCCCGACCGGGATCATGCAGTCGTGCATGGACCTGATCGTGCCGTACATCCACGACCGCAAGCAGTTCGGCCAGAGCATCGGCGAATTCCAGCTGATCCAAGGCAAAGTCGCCGACATGTACACCCAGCTCAACGCCAGCCGTGCCTACCTGTACGCGGTGGCCCAGGCGTGCGAGCGCGGCGAAACCACGCGCAAGGACGCTGCCGGGGTGATCCTCTACACCGCCGAACGCGCCACACAAATGGCCCTCGACGCGATCCAGATTCTCGGCGGCAACGGTTACATCAACGAATTCCCTGCCGGGCGTCTGCTGCGTGACGCCAAGCTGTACGAAATCGGCGCTGGCACCAGTGAGATCCGACGCATGCTGATCGGCCGCGAACTGTTCAACGAAACGAAATGAATTTCGTCAGCGGCAAGCTGCGAGCCTCAAGCGGCAAGAGACATGCGCTCTTGCCTCAACTTGCAGCTTGTAGCTTGAAACTTCAAGCTGCTACGGAGTAGCCCATGATCCTGCATACCCAGCTCAATCCCCGTTCAGCGGAGTTCGCCGCCAACAGCGCGGCGATGCTCGAACAAGTCGACGCCCTGCACACTCTGCTCGCCCAAGTGGCGCAGGGTGGCGGCGCGAAAGCCCAGGAACGGCACACCTCACGGGGCAAACTGCTACCGCGTGAGCGGATCAATCGTCTGCTCGACCCCGGCTCGCCCTTTCTGGAAATCAGCCAGCTCGCTGCGCACGCCGTGTATGGCGAAGACGTACCGGCGGCGGGCGTGATCGCCGGGATCGGCCGGGTCGAAGGCGTCGAGTGCATGATCGTCGCCAACGACGCGACGGTGAAGGGCGGCTCGTACTACCCGCTGACCGTGAAAAAGCACCTGCGCGCGCAGACCATCGCCCAGCAGAACCGCCTGCCGTGCATCTATCTGGTGGACTCGGGCGGCGCCAACCTGCCGCGTCAGGACGAGGTGTTCCCGGATCGCGAACACTTCGGCCGGATCTTTTTCAACCAGGCCAACATGAGCGCCATGGGCATTCCGCAGATCGCCGTGGTCATGGGTTCCTGCACTGCCGGTGGTGCTTATGTACCAGCGATGGCCGACGAAGCGATCATGGTGCGCAATCAGGCGACGATCTTCCTCGCCGGCCCGCCGCTGGTGAAAGCCGCAACCGGTGAAGTGGTCAGCGCTGAAGACCTCGGCGGTGCCGATGTGCACTGCAAGATTTCCGGCGTGGCCGACCATTACGCCGAGAGCGACGAACACGCCCTCGCCCTCGCCCGCCGCAGCGTTGCCAACCTCAACTGGCGCAAGCTCGGCGAGGTGCAACAACGCGCGCCGATTGCACCGCTGTACGCCAGCGATGAGCTGTATGGCGTGGTCTCGGCCGACGCCAAGCAGCCGTTCGACGTGCGCGAGGTGATTGCGCGGCTGGTCGACGGTTCGGTGTTCGATGAGTTCAAGGCGCTGTTCGGCACCACGCTGGTGTGTGGTTTTGCGCACCTGCACGGCTACCCGATCGCGATCCTCGCCAACAACGGCATCCTCTTCGCCGAAGCCGCGCAGAAAGGCGCGCACTTCATCGAACTGGCCTGCCAGCGCGGTATCCCGCTGCTGTTCCTGCAGAACATCACCGGCTTCATGGTCGGGCAGAAATACGAGGCCGGCGGCATCGCCAAGCACGGTGCGAAACTGGTGACGGCGGTGGCCTGCGCCAAGGTGCCGAAATTCACCGTGATCATCGGCGGCAGCTTTGGCGCCGGTAACTACGGCATGTGCGGACGGGCTTACGATCCGCGCTTCCTGTGGATGTGGCCGAATGCGCGCATCGGTGTGATGGGCGCCGAGCAGGCTGCCGGCGTGCTGGTGCAGGTCAAGCGCGAACAGGCCGAGCGCAGCGGCCAGGGCTTCACGGCCGAGCAGGAAACCGAGATCAAGCAACCGATCCTCGACCAGTACGAAGAGCAGGGTCACCCCTACTACTCCAGCGCACGCCTGTGGGACGACGGCGTCATCGACCCGGCGCAGACCCGCGATGTGCTGGCCCTGGCCTTGTCCGCGTCGTTGAACGCGCCTATCGAACCGAGCCGCTTCGGCGTGTTCCGGATGTGATCGGGAGAATCTCATGAGCGACTTCAACACCCTCGAACTGCAGAGCGACCCACGGGGTTTCGCCACGCTGTGGCTCAACCGTGCAGAAAAGAACAACGCGTTCAACGCCGAGATGATCCGCGAGCTGATTCTGGCGCTGGACAAGGTTGCCAGCGACGCCAGCCTGCGTTTTCTGTTGGTGCGCGGACGTGGCAAACACTTCAGCGCCGGCGCCGATCTGGCGTGGATGCAGCAATCGGCCGAACTCGATTACCACACCAATCTGGACGACGCCCGCGAACTGGCGGAGCTGATGTACAACCTCGCCAAGCTGAAAATCCCGACCCTGGCCGTGGTGCAAGGTGCGGCGTTCGGCGGCGCGCTTGGGCTGATCAGTTGCTGCGACATGGCGATTGGCACCGATGATGCGCAGTTCTGCTTGTCGGAGGTACGCATCGGCCTGGCGCCAGCGGTGATCAGTCCGTTCGTGGTGCAGGCCATCGGCGAACGCGCCGCCCGTCGTTACGCGCTGACCGCCGAACGTTTCGGTGGCCAGCGGGCGCGGGAAATCGGCTTGTTGTCCGAGAGCTATCCGGCCGTCGAGCTTGATCAAGCCGTCGAGCAATGGATCGACAACCTGCTGCTCAACAGCCCCGCCGCGATGCGCGCCAGTAAAGATCTGCTGCGCGAAGTCGGCAACGGCGCGCTGACCCCGGCCTTGCGCCGCTACACCGAAAACGCCATCGCGCGCATCCGCGTCAGCCCTGAAGGCCAGGAAGGCTTGCGCGCGTTCCTGCAAAAACGTGCGCCGAGCTGGCAAGCCGCAACCACCCCCAAGGAGCCGCGTTGATGAGCGCACCTGTTCTCACCACCCTGCTGGTGGCCAACCGTGGCGAAATCGCTTGCCGGGTCATGCGCACCGCCAAGGCGCTGGGCCTGACCACCGTCGCCGTACACAGCGCCACCGACCGCGAAGCGCGCCACAGCCGCGAAGCCGACATCCGCGTCGACCTGGGTGGCAGCAAAGCCGCCGACAGCTATCTGCAGATCGACAAACTGATCGCGGCGGCCAAGGCCAGCGGCGCACAGGCAATTCACCCGGGTTATGGCTTTCTGTCGGAGAACGCCGGATTCGCTCGCGCCATTGAACAAGCCGGGTTGATCTTCCTCGGCCCACCCGCTTCGGCCATCGACGCCATGGGCAGCAAGTCTGCGGCCAAGGCCTTGATGGAAACCGCTGGCGTGCCGCTGGTGCCGGGCTATCACGGCGAGGCGCAGGATCTGGACACCTTCCGCGATGCCTGTGAACGCATTGGCTACCCGGTGCTGCTCAAGGCCACGGCGGGTGGCGGCGGCAAAGGCATGAAAGTGGTCGAGGACGTCAGCCAACTGGCCGAAGCCCTGGCCTCGGCCCAGCGCGAAGCGCAGTCGTCGTTCGGCGATTCGCGGATGCTGGTGGAGAAATACCTGCTCAAGCCGCGTCACGTGGAAATCCAGGTGTTCGCCGACCAGCACGGCAACTGCCTGTACCTGAACGAACGGGATTGCTCGATCCAGCGTCGCCACCAGAAAGTCGTCGAAGAAGCCCCGGCGCCAGGCCTGCCCCCGGAACTGCGCCGCGCCATGGGTGAAGCGGCGGTGCGTTCGGCGCAGGCGATCGGTTACGTCGGCGCCGGCACCGTGGAGTTTCTGCTGGATGCGCGCGGCGAATTCTTCTTCATGGAAATGAACACCCGTTTGCAGGTCGAGCACCCGGTCACCGAAGCAATCACCGGCCTCGATCTGGTCGCGTGGCAGATTCGTGTGGCGCGCGGTGAAGCGTTGCCCATCACACAGGATCAGGTGCCGCTCAACGGGCACGCGATCGAAGTTCGGCTGTATGCCGAAGACCCGTCGAATGACTTCCTGCCCGCGACCGGGCGTCTGCAGCTGTATCGTGAGTCGGCTGCCGGTCCGGGGCGCCGGGTGGATAGCGGGGTTGAGGAAGGCGACGAGATTTCGCCGTTCTACGACCCGATGCTCGGCAAGCTGATTGCCTGGGGCGAGGATCGCGAGCAGGCGCGTCTGCGACTGTTGAGCATGCTCGATGAGTTCGCCATTGGCGGTTTGAAGACCAACATCAACTTCCTGCGGCGGATCATTGCGCATCCGGCCTTTGCCGCTGCGGAACTGGATACCGGGTTTATTCCGCGCTATCAGGAACAACTGCTGCCGGCTCCGGGTGAGCTGAGCGATGGGTTCTGGCATGCAGCAGCGCAGGCTTTCGCGCAGAGTTTGCCGGGCGCGGTGCGGGCGGACGATTTGGGCTCGCCGTGGGCGTTGAACAGTGGTTTGCGCGCAGGTTTGCCGGCGGAAATCACCTTGCATCTGAGCTGCGAAGGCCAGGATCGCGCGTTGACCTTGAGTGCCGCCAGCAACACCAGGCTGTCGGGCGAAGCACTGTGGGTCGAGCACGACGGCGTGCGTCGTACCTTGCGCGCCATTCGCCAGGGCAATTCGTTGTACCTGCAATGGGACGGCGAGTTGCGCCGCATCGAGACCTACGACCCAATCAGCGCCGTCGAAGCCAGCCACAGTCATCAGGGCGGTCTGACGGCACCCATGAACGGCAGTATCGTGCGGGTGTTGGTGGAGGCCGGGCAATCGGTCGAGGCCGGCGCGCAACTGGTGGTGCTGGAGGCGATGAAGATGGAGCACAGCATCCGTGCGCCCCATGCGGGAGTGATCAAAGCGATGTATTGCCAGGAAGGCGAAATGGTTGGCGAAGGCAGCGCTTTGGTTGAACTGGAAGCCGTGTAAATGAGGAGATCGATCCTACGCCTGACGAGGATCGATCTGACTAGAAACGCGCCGTTGCCTGAACCACGACGCCGATGATTCGACACTCGTCGGTGAACAGGGCTTTCGGCCAGGTCGGATTGAGCGGTACCAGGTAACGCTGGCCGCCCTCTTCGTCCAGTTTGCGGAAGATCGCTTCTTCGCTGTCCTGCCACTGGGCGATCACCAGTTTGCCGGGCACCGCTTCCACCTCCGGATCCACCAGAATCAGCATGCCTTCGGCAATGCTCTGGCCGGTGGGTGCAGTCATCGAATCCCCCGTAACCGTCAGCCAGAACGCCGCACCACGGGCGTGATAATCCGTCAGTTCGAAGCGCTGCTTGCCATGCGCCGGGGCATAGGCTGTGGTTGCACTTTCGCGAATTTCACACGAGGTGCGCCAGTCGCTGACCGGGTAGCGGAAGTACGGGTTGTACTTCTGCGCCAGTGGCATCTCGTCATCCGCCGCTTCCTGCGGCTCGCGGATCACCAGTACCACTTCGAGGAAGTCCATGCCCAGCGCGTGCAACACGCGGTTCATTTGGGTGATGCCCGGTTCGCGACGTTTGTTCAGCCAATGCCCGATGCCGCCCTGGGACATGCCGACGCGCTCTCCGAGCTCTGTTTGAGTGATTTTGAGTTCACTCATCTTGGCCTTGACCAACTCAATCCATTTATCCATGTGGGGCACCTTACGTCGACGCCTTCGGCCGGCAAAACACATATTGTAGTATTTAAATTCTGGTCACAACTACGCATCGTACTATCCTGAAAGCACGGACTTTCAATCGAACAAGGAGTGACCTTTCACCATGAATATCAACAGCGAAGACTTGCCCGATCTGCAAATGGACACCACGTTCACCTCCCCTCAAGGCAACGCGGCAGCACAGCGGGCGCTGGATTATTACTTGAAACCAGCTGTGTCAGAACCCGAGGTCGAAGAGCGTTTTTTCGATGTGAAACGCCACCTCAGCGGCGAAGAAGCCCTGGTGCATGCCTCGGATCTGTTGCGCTGTGCAGCGGCCACCGCCTTCAAGGCAGCAGAAAACCTGCAAGGCGCGAGCCGCGACCTGGCCTTTTCGGTGGTGCATATGGTGGATATGGCGCGGGCGATGGTCGACCATTCGATCGATGGCGACCAGCTCTGACGAACACGGCAAACGGACGGACAGGAAAGAATTTTCCCATCGCGCAGATAAAAACATTTGACTTGCAAATGATAATGATTATTATTGCAAGCAACTGGTCGCGAGATCAGTCGATGGACCAGAGACCTTAGGTCGGTCTTCTGGACTATCTCCTCATCAGGCTAATCACGGTTTTTGACCCGGCTTTTTGCCGGGTCTTTTTTTGCCCGTTTTTCGGGCTTATGGCTTCAGGCTAACGAAGTCTTTGGGTGCTGCAAATTCGATGGCGCGGATAATATCAAAAGAATATCGCTTGGCAAGCGGAGCCCGGCCACATTGGGGCAAACTTACGGCAATTAGCACTTGAGAATCAATCGCACAGTCTCTAAGCTGCTTGCGCGTCATGGAGGACGCCCCCGCCGCAACCCCGCAATTTCCCTCGGTTTCACCCCTGTCTTGCGTGTAAAGTAGCCGCTATAAAAATCATATTCAGGAACCGATTATGACCGTGGCCAAATCTTCGTTCGACATCAGCGCCAACTTCGACAGCGGCAACATTCAAGTCATCGACCTCTCCAATCCGCTCAACCCGGTTCTGGCCATTCGCCCGGATACCCGCAGCGCTCACTTTCAGTGGTTCCACTTCAAGGCCAGCGGCCTGCATGTGCATCAGGAGCACTGGTTTCGCCTGGTCAACGCCAGCCAATCCTCCTATAACAAGGCCTGGACCGGCTATCAGGCCGTCGCTTCCTACGACCACGTCAACTGGTTCCGCATTCCTACCAGTTTCGAAGGCGACAGCCTGCGCTTTTGCCTCGAAGCCGAGCAGACCCACGCCTGGTTCGCCTACTTCGAACCCTATAGCCGCGGCCGTCATGACTGGCTGATCGAGCAGGCGCTGACCAAGGCCGGCACCGAGCTGCTGGCCACCGGCAAGAGTGTCGAGGGTCGAGATATCCAACTGCTGCGCAAGGGCAGCGGCGCCGAAGGCCGGCGCAAAGTCTGGATCATCGCTCAGCAGCACCCGGGTGAGCACATGGCCGAATGGTTCATGGAAGGCGTGATCGAGCGTCTGGAACGCCACGAAGACCCGGTGTTGAACAAACTGCTGGCCAGCGCCGATCTGTATCTGGTGCCGAACATGAACCCGGACGGTGCCTTCCACGGCCACCTGCGCACCAACGCCATGGGTCAGGACTTGAACCGTGCCTGGCAGAACGCCAGTCAGGAAGTCAGCCCCGAGGTACTTTTCGTCCAGCAGCAGATGGAAAAGTACGGCGTCGATCTGTTCCTCGACGTACACGGTGACGAAGAGATCCCCCACGTGTTCACTGCTGGTTGCGAAGGCAACCCGGGCTACACGCCGCGTATCGAGAAGCTCGAAGAGCATTTCCGCACGCACCTCAAGCACACCACCAAAGACTTCCAGACCCAGTACGGCTACACCCG
Source organism: Pseudomonas serboccidentalis (assembly GCF_028830055.1). Lineage (NCBI taxonomy): Bacteria > Pseudomonadati > Pseudomonadota > Gammaproteobacteria > Pseudomonadales > Pseudomonadaceae > Pseudomonas > Pseudomonas serboccidentalis. Next base: position 2,583,048 of record NZ_CP101655.1, on the reverse strand, counting down.
CGACGAACCGGGCCAGGCCAACATGACCCTGGCCTGCAATGCCGTCGGCGAGAAATATGACTGCCTGTCACTGACCCTGGAAATGCCGTTCAAGGACCACGACGACCATCCCGACAAAGAAACGGGCTGGTCCGGCAAGCGCTCCAAACAGTTGGGCAAGGACGTGCTGACCACCATCGCCGACATGGTCGACACCCTGCGCTGATCCCTCCCCCGTCACACCCAAAGATCGCAGCGTTGTCTGCGATCTTTTTTTTTGCGCAATCCACCGCCTCGCCCGATCAGGTTGCAAATTAAAACCAGAATGCTTACCGTAACTCTGGTTTTAATTTGAAACCCAAAAAGGAATCAGGGCATGCAATCTCAACCACTCAAAAGCAGCGTGGTGCTGCTGTTCGCCATCGCCTGTGGTCTGGCCGTGGGCAACGTGTATTACGCGCAACCGCTGCTGGACGCCATGGCCGAGGCGTTTGCCATGTCGCCGGCAACCATCGGCGTCGTCATCACCCTGACGCAGATCGGCTACGGCATCGGCCTGGTGTTGCTGGTGCCGCTCGGCGACCTGCTAAACCGACGCCGGCTGATCGTCACCCAGACCCTGCTCTCGGCAGCCGCCCTGCTGATGATCGCACTGGCCCCCAGCAGTGTGTGGTTGCTGCTCGGCATGACCCTGACCGGGTTGCTCGCGGTGGTGACGCAAGTGCTGGTGGCCTACGCCGCGACACTGGCTATCCCGGCGCAACGCGGACGGGTGGTCGGGGTCGTCACCAGCGGCATCGTCGTCGGTATTTTGCTCGCGCGCACCATTGCCGGGGCCATGGCTGATCTGGCCGGTTGGCGGGCGATCTATCTGCTGTCGGCGGGGCTGACGCTGCTGATGGCGTTGTTACTGTTGCGTGTCCTGCCCAAGGATGAGGCCGCGCAGCCGGCCAGCAGCTATGTCGCGCTGATCGCTTCGGTGTTCAGCCTGTTCAGGCAAGAGCCGGTGCTGCGACAACGGGCGATACTCGCCCTGCTGACCTTCGCCAGCGCCATGGTCCTGTGGACGCCGATGGTGCTGCCGCTGGCCGCCCCGCCCCTGTCGTTGTCACACAGCGAAATCGGCCTGTTCGGATTGGCCGGCGCCGCCGGAGCAATGGCTGCAGCACGCTCCGGACATCTGGCGGATCGTGGCCTGGGCCAATGGGTCAGTGGTCTGTCGCTGCTGCTGATGCTCGCCTCGTGGCTGCCGATCGCCCTCACCCAGTCGTCACTCTGGGCACTGTTGCTCGGCGTGATCACTCTGGATCTGGGCTTGCAGGCCGTGCACGTCACCAGTCAGAGCCTGATCTACAGCGTGCGCCCCGAAGCGCAAAGCCGTCTCACCGCCGGCTACATGCTGTTTTATTCGATCGGCAGTGCAGTGGGCTCGATCCTTTCGACGGCGATGTACGCGTGGGCCGGCTGGACCGGCGTGTGCCTGCTCGGTGCCGGTATCAATGCCGTGGCGCTGGGCTACTGGTGGCTGACCCTTAAAAGTGGCGCACCCCAACGGTGCGCCACCCAGACAGGCTAACCGCGATCCCGACCGCGCAGCATGCTGTCGAGCACCTCGTCGCGGCGCACCCAACCGTGAAACAGCGCCGCCGCCAGGTGCAACAGCACGGTGAGGAACAACAGGTACGCCAGATACCCATGCGCCTTGCGCAGCACGGCAAACACCTGCGCATCGGCCGGCAGGATCGACGGTAACTGCAACGTAGTGCTGAGCATCACCGGTTCGCCCGACGCACTGATCATTGCCCAACCGAACACCGGCAGCACCAGCATCAATGCGTACAACAACACATGCGAAGCCTTCGCCGCCATCACCTGCCAGCCCGGCAGATCGGCTGGCAGCGGCGGCTGTCGGGTGGAAAACCGCACCAACAGGCGTACGACCACCAGCAGCAGAATCGCGATGCCCAGCGGTTTGTGCAGATGAATCAGCCATTCATGCCGCTGTGAAACCGACGTGACCATGCCGGCGCCAATGAACAACATGGCGATGATCATCACCGCCATCAGCCAGTGCAGCAGCCGCGCCAACAGCGCGAAATGAGTCGGTTGCGTGCTCATGGACGAGCCTCCTGTCTGGCGGCGGGCAATTGGCTGACTTCACTGGTACGACGCAAGTAGGAATCGGCGTAACCGGCAGAACGCGCAGCGAGCAATGGGTCGTCGGAACCTTCGATACCGGCCGGCAGCACCAGCGGATCGTAGTTGATGTCACGGCATTCGCCGCTGAGCTGCGGCTGAGTCTTCTCCAGCACCAGCGTGCCGGCGTTCAGCACCTTGCGTCCTTCGGGCCAGGACTTGCTGGCGTCATTCACCGGATCACCGGGGTTGGCCAAGGTGATGTTCAACTGCCAGCGCAACGGCCCTTCGGCCAGACGCTGCACCAGATCCTTCTCGAGAAAATCCGCGCCCTCCGGCGCCGTGGCACCGGCGGCATCACGCGCCAGTGGCGTGACACTCCAGCGCACGGCCTGCTTCTGGCCACTGGCGCTGACCAGATAGAACGCATTCACACTGTTGTAGGTTTCGGTGGCATAGCTGGCCGACGGTTTGGCGCTCTTCACCCAGGTCAGGAACGGCACGGCTTCCGGGTGCGCGGCAAAGAACGCCGGCACTTTCGACGGGTTCGGTTTGCCCGTGGCCGGGTCCGGCGACTGCGCCTGCTGCAACTGATAGAACGCCTCGGGAGTGCCGACCGGGAACACCGGCATGCTGTTCATCCCGGTGCGCCATTGCTGACCGTTGGCCTGGGTGAAACGCAGCGCCAGACTGCGGATCGGCACGCTGCTGTCCGGCGCATAGGGATTGCCGGCCGGCAGCGCGAAACGCCCGACCACCGGGGTCTGCGCCTCATTGAACACCTGCGCGGAAGAAAACGCCCGCGCCTCGCCGCTGCTCTCGAAATGCCCGATCACGCACACGCCCTTGGCGTGGTTGCGACGAAACCCGGGGTGCACGCCGTTGTTTTTCTCCAGCACATCGACCAGCGCCTTGGGCGTCAGACGTTGTGGGTCAAGGTTACCGTGCACGTAGGCAAACGCCCCGGCCACTGCCGCAACCACCACAGCAATGGCCGTCAGGCGCAACACTGCGCTCGCGGCACTCAAAGGCGGACGCGGCGCCCTGCCCGGCGGTGAAGTACGATCAACCATGAACAACTCCAGGGCCATCGGCCACAAGTAGGAAGAATCAGCAAGACGCACCCCAGCGAGATTTATTCCATGACCCGGTATTTATTTTTCCGAACGTGGAATAACCTCGAACGGCAGACGTCTCCCTAGTCCACAGCGTAGTGACTAGCAGAAATTCATGAGCGAATTCGACGAACAGTTGAAAGAAATCATTCCCCGATTGCGTCGCTTTGCCGTGTCGCTGACCCGCAACAGCAGCAGCGCCGACGATCTGGTGCAGGCCAGCCTTGAACGGGCCCTGTCCGGCTGGGGCGGTAAACGCGCCGAGGGCGACGTGCGTGCGTGGCTGTTCTCGATCCTCTATCGGCAATTTCTCGATGCCCATCGACGCTCGCGCCGTTATGCGCGGATGCTGGAATTCTTCACCGGTCGCGACGATGCCGAACCGTCGACCGAGCGCACCGTGATCGCCCAATCGACCCTGCAAGCCTTCGATCGCCTGCCCACCGAGCAGCGCGCCCTGTTGTTGATGGTCTCGGTCGAAGGCCTGACGTACAAGGAGGTCGCCGACATCCTCGACGTCCCCACCGGCACCGTGATGTCGCGTCTGTCCCGCGCCCGCCAGGCGTTGCGCCAACTGAGCGACGGCGAAATCAGCAGCCCTTCTTTGCGGATACTCAAATGATCAGCATGCCCCCCAGCGAGCGCGACCTGCACGCGTACGTCGACCATCAACTCAGCGAGGCCGACCGGCGCGTCCTCGATGCCTGGCTGGCCAATCACCCGGACGCAGCCGCGCAGGTTCGCGCCTGGCAACAGGACGCCCAGCAATTGCGCGCCGCCCTCGGCGGTGCCTTGCAGCAACCGGCCAATCCGGAGCTTGATCCAGCGCTGATTCGCCAGCGTCTAAAGCGTCAGTCGCATCGACGCCTGGCCAGCGCGGCGGTGTTGCTGATCGCGGTCGGCATCGGTGGTTTCAGTGGCTGGCAAGCCCGGGAAATGACCCTGGTGCGCTCCTCCGTGCTGCCGATGACCGATGCCTTGCAGGCCTATCGATTGATTGCCCAGCAAGGGATTTTGCCAGCGGACTACAAGGTCGACACTGCCGGCGACATGCAGCGCTGGCTCGACCGTTACTTCACTCAGGCCAGTCGCTTGCCGGACTTGAAATCCGCCGGGTTCGAACCGGTCAGCGGCCGCCTGCTCAGCACCGACGAAGGGCCGGCGGCGATGGTGATGTACGAGGATCGCAGCGGCCACAAGGTCAGTTTCTACGTGCGACCACCAGGGCCGAAGAACACCTTCCTGCCACGGGGCAGTCGCAGCGATGGTGATCTGCAGGCTGATTACTGGTCCGGCGGCGGGTACAACTATGCGATGGTCAGCCCGGTCGATACCCCGGCGGCGCCAATGCTCAAGCAATCCCTGCCATTCTGAATTCACCGAGGTTCGCTCCCACAAGATCGCCCACTGTCGACGAGCCGCGATGGCGGGTTGCCGCAGCCTCTGGTTACACTACGTCGCCGCGCTTCCGGGCGCCGGTTTGATGAACACGGAGTGACTGCACAGTGCCCTCTCAAGCGCCGAAACGATCGCCACTGACCCAACGCTGGTCGGCGCTGCGCCGCTGGTTCGCCAGGGGCCGGTCGGGCAGCAACGGGCATGACGCCAGCGCCCAGTCGATCCGTGAGTATTTCCGGCACAAGGCCCATGGGCAGGGTTATACCCTCAGCCACAGCCAGCAGCGGGTGATCGACTGCATGGCGCAGCAGGCCAGCCTGTTGTTCGGCGCCAGCGCGCAAACGCCAGCGAGCCTGTACCTGCATGGCGCGGTCGGACGCGGCAAGAGCTGGCTGCTCGACGGCTTTTTCCAGGCGCTGCCCACCGCGCAGAAACAGCGGGTGCATTTCCATGAATTCTTTGCCCGGCTGCATCAGGGCATGTTCAACCATCGCAAACACGACGATGCCCTCGCTGTCACCCTCGACGAGCTGTTACACGATTGCCGGGTACTGTGTTTCGACGAATTTCATGTGCATGACATCGGCGATGCGATGCTCATCACCCGGCTGTTCCAGGCCTTGTTCCACCGCGGCATCCTGTTGCTGGTGACCTCCAACTATCCGCCGGAGGGCTTGCTGCCCAACCCGCTCTATCACGCCCGTTTCAAACCGGTGATCGACCTGATCAACGCGCGGATGCAAGTGATGGAGGTCGGCGGCCCGCACGATTACCGCAGCCAGGCGAGCAATCACGCGCATCAGTTGTTCACCCAGGGCCACTATGTGTGGCCGGCCACAGCGACACAGCGTCAGGCCTTGAAACTGCCGCCTGAGGGCGCGCCGGCCATCGCATTGCCCGTGGGCAGCCGACACGTTCAGGCGCGCCTGTGCGAGGGGCGCCGGGTCGCTTTCACGTTCAACGATGTGTGCGAGCAACCGACGGCGGTGATGGATTATCTGGAGCTGTGTCGGCGGTTCGACCACTGGATCATCGACGATCTGCCGGAACTGGGCGAATGTTCGATCGCCGTTCAACAGCGCTTCATCAACCTGATCGACGTGCTCTACGACCAGGACAAACACCTGACCCTGCTCGGCCGGTTACCGCTGTGCGCGGCCCTGAGCGGCAACGTCATCGACCTGGCCCGTACCCGCAGCCGTCTGGGACAATTACAGGTAGTACACTGAATACACCAATCCTTGCGGGAGCCAGCCTGTTCGCGAAGCCCGGGTCAATGCAAATCCCAGCATTGCCGTTATCATGTCGCCCATTCCAGGCGCCCGGCGCTTCTTTCCTTTGATAGTGAACATCCCCATGCACACCCTTGCTCAATTGCGCGCCGGCGAGTTGTCGGGCATTACCCGGCTTGACCTGTCTTGCGGCCTGACCGAGTTCCCCCGGGAAATTTTTGAACTGGCCGATACGCTGGAGGTGCTCAACCTCAGCGGCAATGCCTTGAGCAGCCTGCCGGACGACCTGCATCGGCTGACCCGGATGCGCATTCTGTTCTGCTCGGACAACCGCTTCACCGAGGTGCCGGCCTGCGTCGGTCAATGTGCGGCGCTGACGATGATCGGCTTCAAGGCCAACCGTATCAGCCACGTGCCGGGCACTGCGTTGCCGCCGCTGTTGCGCTGGTTGATCCTGACCGATAACTGCATCGAAACCTTGCCGAGCGAACTCGGCGAGCGCCCGTACCTGCAAAAACTGTTGCTTGCAGGCAATCGCCTGCAAGCGCTGCCGGCGTCGATGAGCCAATGTCATCGTCTGGAGCTGATCCGCATCGCCGCCAACCGCCTGCGTGAACTGCCGCAGTGGCTGCTGACCCTGCCGAGCCTGACTTGGCTGGCCTATGCCGGCAATCCCCTGGAAACCGAGGCCGACGCCGCCGCGCTCGAAGCCACGCCGTTGATCGACTGGTCGGCGCTGCATCTGGAACAGCGTTTGGGCGAAGGGGCTTCCGGGGTGATTTCCCGGGCGCTGTGGCGGCGCACCGACCACTCGCCGGTGCCGGTCGCGGTCAAGCTGTACAAAGGTGAGATGACCAGCGACGGCTCGCCGCTGCACGAGATGAACGCCTGCATCACCGCCGGCCTGCACCCGAACCTGATTCGCGTCGAGGGCCGTATTCACGGTCACCCTGACGGGCAACAAGGCCTGGTGATGCAACTGATCGACCCAAGCTTCCGCAATCTTGCGGCATTGCCGAGCCTGGCCAGTTGCTCGCGGGATGTCTACCGCGAAGATTGCCGGTTCAGTGCCGAGGTGGCGTTGAACATTGCCCGAGGCATCGCTTCGGCGGCCGAACACCTGCATCAACAGGGCATCACCCACGGCGACCTCTACGGACACAACATTCTGTTGAACGATCAGGGCGATTGTCTGCTGGGGGATTTTGGCGCGGCGTCGTTCCATGCCACCACCGACAACCTGGAAACACGAGCGCTGCAACGCATCGAAGTGCGGGCGTTCGGGATTCTGCTCGGGGAATTGCTGGCGCGGATCGACTCGGGGTTGAGCGATGAACGGCGCGAAGTGCTGCAAGAACTGGAACGGCGTTGCTGTCAGGCGGATGTACTGGCGCGGCCGGGGTTTGATGAGGTCATTGAGGTATTGCGCGCGCAATGACAGAAAAATCGCAGCCTGCGGCAGCTACAGGGTTATGTGGATCCCTGTAGGAGCTGCCGCAGGCTGCGATTTTTTGATCTTAGCCCGCCAGACCGACAAACATGTCCTGCACGTCATCATGGTTGTCGAGGCCTTCGAGGAACGCCTCGACTTCAGCCATCTGCTCGGCGCTCAGGCCGCTGACCGGGTTCTTCGGCTGGTAGCCGAGTTTGGCCGACAGCACGGTGAAGCCTTGCTCGGGCAGGGCTTTCTGCACGGCGTCAAGGTCGGTCGGATCAGTCAGGAACAAGGTCGCGCCCTCTTCACCCGGCTCGAAGTCCTGGGCACCGGCCTCGATCGCGGCCATTTCCGGATCGGCGTCCGGGGTGTCCGGCGAGGCTTCGATCATGCCGACGTGGTTGAAGTCCCAGGCCACCGAGCCGGAAGCGCCCAGTTGGCCCTTGCGGAAGGCCACGCGGATTTCCGCGACGGTGCGGTTGATGTTGTCGGTGACGCACTCGACGATCAACGGAACCTGGTGCGGCGCGAAACCTTCATACGTCACGCGGTGGTATTGCACGGTTTCGCCCAGCAGGCCGGCGCCTTTCTTGATGGCGCGGTCCAGGGTTTCCTTGGGCATCGAGGCTTTCTTGGCCTGTTCGACCACCAGACGCAGGTGTGCGTTGGTGGCGGTATCGGCACCGTTGCGGGCAGCGATGGTGATTTCTTTCACCAGTTTGCCGAAGATCTTGCCCTTGGCGTTGGCTGCCGCTTCTTTGTGTTTAACCTTCCACTGTGCGCCCATTACTCACTCTCTTGATCTGTGGCGCCGAGACATCTATTGGCCGACGCGTGGCGCCAAGTTTATACGGCCTAAAGTCGGCAATCGACCAAAAAAATTCATTGTTGAATCGACATCTTCACCACGCCTTGTAGGGCGATTCTGAAAAACCCACTGGCCATGACCATTCGTGCTCGGGTTTTCGTACCCTCTGCCGTCCGTATTGCCCCACAGAGCCCGTATGAATGCTCAATGACCAGGAACGCCCGTTCACCCTGACCCTGACCGATGGCCCACTGTGCCTGCCGGTGCTGCGTTTCACCGGCAAGGAAGCGCTCAATCAGCCCTTTCGTTTCGAGATTGAAGTGATCGGCCTGGCCCCGGCCTTGTCACCGAGCAGCCTGCTGCGACAACCGGCCTACCTGAGTCTGGGTGTCGATCATGGCATTCACGGCCTGATCCACAGCGTCCGTTGCGAGCATCGCGCCAGCCACCGGATCAGTTACCGAATGACGCTGGTTCCGCAGTTGCAGCGTCTGGCGCAATCACCCCGGCGCCGGGTGTTCGCGCAGACGAGCGTACCGGCGATCCTTGCCCAATTGCTCGACGAGCAGGGCCTGCCAGCACACAGTTACCGGATCGAGATGAGCGTCGGTCATTACCCGCCACGGCCATTTTGCATTCAGTACGAGGAAAGCGACCTGGCCTTGCTGCAACGCCTGTGCGAGGAAGAAGGCATCCACTATCACTTCGAGCATCGCCCGGATGGGCATGTCGTGGTGTTTGCCGACGACAACCTGAGCCTGCCGCAGGAACCGCTGCCGGTACCGTTCGCCGTGACTGACGAGAGCCCTTCACCTCGCCTCAGCACGCTGTTTCAGCGGCATGACGCGACACCGGTCATGGCCGCGCATGGCATTCGCAACCGGGGCCAGCAGGTCAGCAGCGCTGACGCGGCCAATCATCCCGTGCCCGCGCTCACGCCCTTGCAGCTGTCGGGCGAACAGCGTCACGCCGAACAACGCAGTCGTCGCCATTTGCAGCGCCAGCGCTGCCTGTCCCGTTCGATCCACGGGCGCAGCGATTGCAGCGCACTGCGCAGCGGACATCTGCTGCAGATCACCGAGCACCCGATCAATGCGTTCAACGAGCAGTGGCTGATCACCGAGCTGCACCATCAAGGTCAGCACCCCTCGATCCTCGATCCGACAAGCGACGTGCATCGCTATCGCAACGACTTCACCGCCCTGCCCTGGGCCAGCGATTTTCGTCCGCCCCTGGCGCAGCCACGTCCGAACATCGGTGGCTATCATCTGGCGCGAGTGTTGGGTACGCCCGGTCAGCCGGCGCAACTGGATGAACTGGGGCGTATCGGCGTCAGTCTGTGGCCGGCGCAGGCAGCCGAGACGGCTTGCCTGTGGTTGCCGATTGCCCTGACCGGCGCCAATGGCCGCCTTGCCGCCCACGAATTGCCCCGCGCCGGCAGCGAGGTGTGGGTGAGTTTCCTCGACAGCGATCCGGATCGACCGATCCTCTGCCTGAGCCACTCGCGCCCGCCCTCGCCACGGGAATCTGCGCCAACAAACGACAGCAGTCTGTTGCTCGACTGGCTGCTCAACAGCGCCGATCCGTAACGCTCAGCCCTTGTCAGCCTTGCCCGCCGCCGCGGCGAATTTCGCCAGGCGCACGTCCAGATGCCGCGGCCGGTGCCCGTGGTCCTCGGCGCGTTCCTTGCGGCGGATGGCGTTGCGCACCATCAACGAGCCGAGGTAACGGATCGGCTCCGGTGGAAAATAGCCCAGCGGTCCGTTGACCAGTGGCGAGCGGGTCCATGGGTTGTCGAGGCCCTGCACCAGCGAGGCGAGAATCTGCCCGCCCATGTGACACGGGCCGACGCCGCTGCCGGAATAACCGAAGCCGTAAAACACATTGCCACTGGCGCTCATCTGCCCGAAAAACGGCAAACCGGTGACCGAACGATCCGATGGCCCGTTCCACGTCGCATCGACTTTTACCTCGGCAAACGCCGGGAAGAAGTCGCCGAGGCTGCGCTTGAGCAACCCGGCGTACGGCGACGGCTGATCGAACACCGACAGCATTCGCCCGCCATAGGCGAAGGTGTTGCCGCCCTTGCCGAGCATGATCCGGCCGTCCGGGGTGTTGTGGTAGTAGTGCACGAAAATCCGCGAATCGAGCACGCTGACGCCGCTGGTCAAACCTATTTCCTGCAGCAGATCCGGGCGTGGCTCGGTGATCAGCATGTCGCTGGAAACGATCGCCACGCTGCGTTCGAACTGCGGGAACGCCCGGGCCATCCACGCGTTCATCGCCAGCACCACGCGGTCGGCGATTACGCTGCCCTTCGCCGTGTGGATTCGCGCCGGGCGGCCTTCTTCCAGACCGGTCATCGCGGTGTTTTCGTGGATCTTCACCCCCAGTTGCAACGCCACCCGGCGCAGCCCGCGCACCAGTTTGCCCGGTTGTACACTGGTCGCCGCCGGCGAGAACCAGCCTTCCAGATGTTTACTCGAACCAGCCATGCGCTGTACATCGGCCAGCGGGCGGTTTGTGAAGGAGTTGATGCCATTGCGCTCCAGCGCGGCGATCACCGCGTCGGTTGAGCCAACCTGCGCCTGGTTGGTGGCGGTGTACAGTGTGCCGTCGAGACGGTAATCGGCGTCGACGCCGTACTGTTCGCAGAACTCGCCAATGGCGTGAATACTGCGCTCGGACGCCTTGACCAAGCGCACCGCCTCCTCGACGCCGAACAGGCGCTCAAGGGTGAAATACTTGGCCGACCACGACAACGCACAACCACCGTTGCGCCCACTGGCACCGGCGCCGCAGATGTCGGCTTCGATCAGCAGCACGTCGAGTTCAGGGTTCTGCTGCTTGAGCATGATCGCCGTCCACAGCCCGGTGTAACCGCCGCCGACGATGCACACATCAGCGCGCACTTCGCCTTGCAGCGGCGGGCAAGTCGGGGATGGATCGGCCTGCAGGGCCTGCTCGAGCCAAAACGGTCTCATGGGATTTCTCCAGTCATACGGCCACGACACAGCCTGCCGCGAACACCGCAGCAGGCCGCGAGGCAAAGGGGTTTCAGGAACGCAGCGGTTTGATCGTCAGCGGGCGATTGGGAACGGACGCGCGCGGCTCCATCACCCCGACCGGGCGGCTGTTCCAGTGCGGGATCAGCACCAGTGCCGAGAACAATGCGCAGCCGGCGAAGACGATGAACACCGTCACCGAATCGAAGTAACCCGGCAGCAGGCCGCCGAGCACCGCACCGACCGAGCCGCAGCCGTTGACGAAACCGGCAGCGGTAGCGCCGGCCTTGGCCTTGCCGAAGTCGATGGCAGCGGCGCCGCTGATCATCGAATCCGGTCCGTACAGGGTCAGGCCCATGACAAACAGCAGCGCCACCACCAGCATCACGCTACCGGTGTGCAACGCGCCCATGAACAGCGCCAGGGTCACGGTCAGCGCCAACAGGCTGAGTACGCAGGCCGGCATGCGCCGGGCGCCGAACAGTTTGTCCGAGGCCATGCCGATCATGATCGGCCCGAGCAATCCGGCCAGTTCGAACGACGTGGGAATGATCGCCGCGCCAACCTTGCCGACACTCGGCATCTGTTCGAAGACGATCACCGGCCCCCACAGCAGAATCGCGTATCGCGCCGGTTTCAACATGAAGTACGCCAGGCCCAGCACCAGCACCGTGCGGTTGCGCAGGATTTCCTTCAATGGCTCCCAGACGCTGAGTTTGCTGTTGGCTTCGGTTTCTTCGGCACTCAGTTGCGGCTCCGGCTCGACCGCCGGCAAGCCGACGTCTTCCGGTTTGTTGCGCTGGAAGATAAAGAACAACACCGCCACCGCCGCCACGACCGCCGCGCTGGAAATGAACGCCGCGTGCCAGGTGCCCATCAGCGTATACGCCCACCAGCCGGCGAACGGCGACGCCACCAGACCGCCGAACGCGTAGCAGGAGCTCCATAAACCGAGCACGCGCCCGCGCTGTTCGGCGGGAAAGAAACTGCCGAGGTTCTTGCACAAGCCCGACCAGCCCGTGGACTGCGCCAGCCCCTGGATCAGCATGCAGGTGGCGAAGATCGGCAGCGTGGCGAAACTGCCCATCACCAGCGCGGCACCGGCGGAAATCAGCAAGCCACCCAGCACCACGACCCTTGGGCCAAAGCGGTCGGCAAGCATGCCCCAGGTGAATTGGCCGATGGCGTAGGCCGCCAGATAGATCGCGTCGAGGTTGGCCATGGCCATCTTGTCGAGCATGAACGTCGGGTCTTCGGCGATGCCCAGTTTGGCCACCGAGAACGCTTTGCGGGTGAAGTAGAAAGCGGCGTACGCGAGCCAGGTGATAGCAAAGATCTGCATGCGCCAACGCGCAAGGGTACCGATGTGCTTGTTCATTGTGGTTCTGACCTCAGGGTGTGAGTGTGCCGGCAGAATCGTTAAGTAAACGCCTGTGTTTTTTATTGTTGAGCACTGCGCTATCGCCCCATCCCTATGGCGATAACGGTCAGATGAGTCCTGTTGTTGCACGCACAGGCTCATCGCCAGCGTTGCTGCCCGAGCGGGCCGTCAGCGCTGGCGTGAGCGGATCAAAGCAATTACTGTTTAATAAATAAAATCGATTTATCGTATTTCACACATAAGTTCAGCTTGTTACTGGAGGCTACATGTCGGTGTCTCACGCCCAGCTCAAAGCCTTCCACGCTGTGGCCGTCCATGGAAGCTTCACCAAAGCCGCCGAGCGCCTTTTTCTCACGCAACCGGCAATTTCCGACCAGGTGCGCAAACTCGAAGAGCGCTTCGGCGTGCTGCTGTTCCACCGCAACAAGCGTTCGGTGCGCCTGACCGATCTGGGTGAGCGCCTGCTGGCAATCACCCAGCGGCTGTTTGTGATTGAGGCTGAAGCCCAGGAGTTGCTGCAGGAATCCCAGGCGCTGCAGACCGGCAGCCTGATTCTCGCGGTCGACGCCCCGGTGCACGTGTTGCCGCAGATTGCGCGGTTCTGCGAGCGCTACCCGGGGATCAGCGTGAAGATCGAGACCGGCAACACCGATGAATCGCTGTTTCGCCTGTTCAACTATCAGGCCGATCTGGCGCTGTTGGGGCGCGATGTCAGTGATGAGCGTTTGCTGTGCGTGCCGCTGCGCAACGACCCGATGGTGGCGTTTGTCTCGCGCCATCACCCGTGGGCCGAACGCGAGTCGATCTGCCTGGCTGATCTGGATGACACGCCGCTGGTGCTGCGCGAACACGGTTCGGTGACCCGCCAGACTCTGGAGGAGGAAATGGCCCGCGCCGGGTTTCGCATTCGTCCAGCAATTCAGGTCGAAGGCCGGGAAGCAGCGCGCGAAGCGGTGGTGGTGGGGATTGGTGTGGGGGTGGTGTCAGCGGCGGAGTTTGGCGCGGATTCGCGGGTGTGTGCGTTGCCGATCACCGATTGCACCCGGCGGTTGACCGAGACACTGGTGTGCTTGCGCGAGCAGAGTTCGCGGCGGGTGGTGGCGACGTTTCTCGATATGGTGCGCGAGAGTCTGACCTGACCCTCCTCCTGTAGGAGCTGCCGAAGGCTGCGATCTTTTGACTTTTGCATTTACACCACAAGATCAAAAGATCGCAGCCTTCGGCAGCTCCTACAGGGGATATGTGCATGGCATAGAACCCGTGTGAGCCAGCCTGCTGGCGATTGGGGCACCACGGTGGATCAGGCCGGCGCCAGACCAAAGAACGCCTGAATCAACCGCAACTCCCGCCGCCGTTCCATGCACCCGATCATATGCCGATTCACCAGCCCCTCCCCAACAATCGGAATCGCCACCACCCGCGGGTCATGGCTGACTTCCACCGATGACACCACGCCCACCCCCAGTTCAGCCGCCACCGCTTCGGTCACCGCCTCACGGCTGTCCAGTTCCAGCAGCACCCGCGGATTGACCGCTGCCTGCACACACGCCTGATCGAAGGTGCGCCGGGTAATCGAACTCGGCTCGCGCAGCACCATGATCACCTGATCCAGCTCCTTGAGCCGCACCTCGCCGGAACGCTGCGCCCACGCATGCCCGGCGGGCACCAGGGCGCAGATCCGCGATTCGCTCAAGGCTTGCAGGTGCAGGCCCTTGCGCGGTTCGACCTCGGTCAACACCGCCACATCCGCATGCTCCGATAACAGCGCCGCCAGGGTTTCCTGGGCATTGCCCAGACGCAGATTCACCGTGATCCCCGGGTAACGCGCGCGCAGGCTGGCGAGCATCGGCATGACCATGTGCGGGCCGTCCGCCGCCACTTCGAGGCGCCCGGTGAGCAACTGGCGATTGGCTTCGAGCAGGGCCTGCGCTTCCTCGGCCAGACCGAACATGGCGCGGGTGATCGCCGCCAGTTTGGTGCCCTCCTCGGTCAGCTCCACCCGGCGCGCAGTACGGCGCAACAAGGTGATCTGGTAATGCTCCTCCAGCGCTTTGATGTGGCCGGTGACCGCCGGCTGGCTGATGAACAGGCGCGCGGCGGCACGGGTGAAGCTGCCTTCCCGGGCCACGGCGTCGAAGGCGCGCAGCTGGAACAGATTCATGAATAACCCTCACTGATGGCTGGCATAACAACAAACAATTTGATTGATGATCCACCGAATTGCAACGTATGCCCCGTAGCTTCATCCCACTGCGCTTTCGCGAGGACACACGAATGAGTACTGCCGCACCCATCCTGCTCACTCCCGGCCCGTTGACCACCTCGGCGCGTACCCGCCAGGCAATGATGGTCGACTGGGGGTCATGGGATGACCGCTTCAACCAACTGACCGCCAGCCTCTGCGAGCAATTGCTGGCGATCCTCAACGGCGCCGCCAGTCACCATTGCGTGCCTTTGCAGGGCAGCGGCACTTTCGCCGTCGAAGCCGCCATTGGCACTCTGGTGCCGCGTGACGGCAAAATCCTGGTGCTGATCAATGGCGCCTACGGCAAGCGTCTGGCGAAGATCTGCGAAGTGCTCGGCCGCTCGTTCAGCACCTTCGAAACCGCTGAAGACGAACCGACCACCGCTGCCGACGTCGACCGTCTGCTGCGCGCCGATGGCGATATCACCCATGTCGCGCTGATCCATTGCGAAACCAGCACCGGCATCCTCAACCCGCTGCCGGAAATTGCCGATGTCGTTGCGCAACACGGCAAGCGCCTGATCATCGATGCCATGAGCTCGTTCGGCGCGCTGCCGGTGGATGCGCAGAAAGTCCCGTTCGATGCGCTGATCGCCGCCTCCGGCAAGTGCCTGGAAGGTGTGCCGGGGATGGGTTTCGTGTTCGCCCGCAAAGAATCGCTGGCGGCTGCCGCCGGCCACTCGCATTCGCTGGCGATGGACCTGTTCGACCAGCACGCCTATATGCAGAAGACCGGCCAGTGGCGCTTCACCCCGCCGACCCACGTGGTCGCCGCGCTGCACGAAGCGTTGCTGCAATACAACGAAGAAGGTGGTCTGCCAGCCCGTCACGCACGTTACGCCGCCAACTGTCAGGCGCTGATGGATGAGATGGGCAAGCTGGGGCTGCGCAGCTTCCTGCCGGCGGCGATCCAGGCGCCGATCATCGCCACCTTCCATGCCCCGCAAGACCCGCGCTACCAGTTCAAGGACTTCTACGAACGGGTCAAGGCCAAGGGCTACATCCTCTACCCCGGCAAACTGACCCAGGTCGAAACCTTCCGCGTCGGCTGCATCGGCCACGTCACCCCGGACGAAATGCGCCAGGCCGTGGCGGCGGTGGGAGAAGTGCTGCGCGAGATGGAAGTCCTGGAAATCTAACCCCAAACACAAATCCCCTGTAGGAGCGAGTCTGCTCGCGATGAGGCCGTGTCAGTCGACGAAGGTGTTGAATGATCAACCGCTATCGCGAGCAGGCTCACTCCTACCGTTTGAATTGCATTTCAACTCAGGAATTTGATTGCCATGAACTACGCAAATCCAGCCAAACTGCAAGCCGCGATCCTCGACTGGGCCGGCACCGTGGTCGATTTCGGCTCGTTCGCACCCACGCAGATCTTCGTCGAAGCCTTCGCCGAGTTCGACGTTCAGGTCACCATCGAAGAGGCTCGCGGCCCGATGGGCATGGGCAAGTGGGACCACATCCGCACCCTGTGCGATCAGCCGCAGGTCGCCGAGCGCTATCGCAAGGCGTTCGGTCGCACCCCGACCGATGATGACGTGACCGCGATCTACAACCGCTTCATGCCGTTGCAGATCGAGAAGATCGCCGAACACTCGGCGCTGATTCCCGGCGCGCTGGAAACCATCGCCCACCTGCGCCAGCAAGGGATCAAGATCGGTTCCTGCTCCGGCTACCCGAAACAGGTGATGGACAAGGTCGTGGCCCTGGCTGCCACCAACGGCTACGTCGCCGACCACGTGGTCGCCACCGACGAGGTACCGAACGGTCGCCCATGGCCAGCTCAGGCCCTGGCCAACGTGATCGCCCTGGGCATCGACGACGTCGGCGCCTGCGTGAAGATCGACGACACCGTGCCGGGCATCCTCGAAGGCCGGCGTGCCGGGATGTGGACCGTGGCGCTGATTTGCTCGGGCAATGCGCTGGGCCTGGACTACGCCGGTTACCGTGCGCTGGGCAGCGACGAACTGGCCAGCGAACGTGAGCGCATCCACGCGCTGTTCGCCGGCTCGCGCCCGCACTACATGATCGATACCATCAGCGACCTGCCGGAAGTGATTGCCGACATCAACAAGCGTCTGGCCAAGGGTGAGATGCCGCAATCGAGCTGATCGCGCCTGTTCGCCAAAACACAAAAAACGCCAGCGTCTTCGCGACACTGGCGTTTTTTTTCGTTAAAGCGCTGACTCAGCGCAGTGAAACTCCGGTCAGCATCAGGCAAATCCGCCAAAGCGGATTACAGTTAAAGCATGCCGTCGCACAAGAACGGCGCGTGGCGACCCTGATCTGTGAGGAAACACCGTATGCCGTGGACAAGTTCCGAATCACGCTACAGCACCGTGTCCGTCCTGCTGCACTGGCTGATGCTGGTCCTGTTGATCCTGGTGTACGCCAGCATGGAGTTGCGCGGGATCTTTCCCAAAGGCAGCGGCGGTCGCTCGCTGATCCGTGAAGTGCACTACATGCTCGGCCTGACCGTGTTTGTGCTGGTGTGGTTTCGTCTGGTAGCGCGCAGCCTTGGCCCGGCACCGAAAATCTTCCCGGCCTCGCCGCAATGGCAAACCCTGTTGGCGCGGGTGATGCACTGGCTGTTGTACCTGTTCATGATCAGCATGCCGATTCTCGGCTGGCTGATCACCAGCGCCGAGGGGCATCAAGTGATGTTCTACGGCTTCGATCTGCCGTTGCTGGTCAATGAAGACAAGGCGCTCGCCAAGCAGGTGGAACACTGGCACGTGCTGATCGGCAACATTGGCTACTGGCTGATCGGCCTGCATGCGCTGGCGGGGCTCTATCACCATTATGTGGTGGGCGATAACACGCTGTTGCGGATGATGCCCAAGCGCGGTTGAACATTGCCTGGGTGAAACTCCCTGTGGCGAGGGAGCTTGCTCCCGCCGGTCTGCGCAACAGACCTGAATCCTGAAAATGCGGACTGTCAGGCAGGCCGCATTCGCCGGGGTTACGACGGCTGCACCGCCGAGCAGGAGCACGCTCCCTCGCCACAGACGTTCAACTGTAGGAGATAAGTCCTCGCCGCCCCTGCAAACCACCGGTATGCACGAAGATCAACCGCGTGCCATGTTCGAACCTCCCCGCTTCCACCTGCTGCTTCAGGGCCAGCAACGCCTTGCCGGTATACAACGGCTCCAGCGGCACGCCGCAGCTCTGTTCAGCGTTCTCGATGAATTCAAGCAACACCGGATCAACCTTGGCGAAACCACCTCGACTGGCGTCAATCAGCTCATAAGCCGATATCTGCAAACCCGCCTCCCGAACAATCGCCGCCACCTGCGGCGCCACCCCATGATCATCGGGCACCGCCAGCGCGCCGTACACCGGATGCACACCCGCCTCGGCGAGCACCAGCCCTGCCAGCGTCGTCCCGGTGCCGCAGGCCAGCCACCAGCCGTGATAATCGCTCCAGCCCAGATTGCTCAACTGCACGCTCACTTGTTCCTTGAGCGCCTTGCAGCCCAACGCCCCCGCCAATCCGCCACCGCCCTCGGGCACCGCATACAGATTCGGGTACTGCGCCTGCCACGGCTCCCAGAACCCGGGTTCATGCCGCGCCCGATAGCCGCCATAACCGAGCCAGTGCAGTTGCATGCCGAACGCCTGCAAATCCGCCACTGTCGGCGTTTGCTGTGGATGCCCGCGCAACAGACCGACCGTTTCGAAACCCAGACGCTTGCCGGCAGCGGCCAAGGCGTGCAGATGATTGGAGTGCGCACCACCGAGACTGATGACGCCCTGCGCCCCGGCGCGGTCAGCGGCCTTGAGGTGCTCGATGAGTTTGAACCATTTGTTGCCGCTGATCAGCGGGTCGATCTGGTCCAGACGCAGGATCGCGACCTCGATTCCGGCGCGGGTGAGCCAGTCGAGTAGCAGCGGTTCGAGGGGAGCCTGGGGTAGCCAGTTGGCGGGAGAAAGAAGCATGGGCGCAACAGCATCAGAAAAAACCAATTCTATCAGCACCAAAACATCCTGTAGGAGCTGCCGCAGGCTGCGATCTTTTGATCTTGGTCTTTAAAAGCAAAGTCAAAAGATCGCAGCCTGCGGCAGCTCCTACAGGGGGGCTTACAGCTCAGCCGCCAGACGCGAACCCTGATTGATCGCGCGCTTGGCATCCAGCTCTGCCGCCACATCGGCGCCGCCGATCAGGTGCACGTTCTGCCCCGCGGCCACCAGACCTTCCTGCAGATCACGCAGTGGGTCTTGACCTGCGCAGATCACGATGTTGTCCACCGCCAGCACTTGCGGCTCGCCGGTTTCGCCGATGCGGATGTGCAGGCCCTGGTCGTCGATCTTCAGGTATTCCACGCTGTTGAGCATCTGCACCTGCTTGTTCTTCAGGCCTGTGCGGTGAATCCAGCCGGTGGTCTTGCCCAGGCCGTCGCCGACTTTGGTTTTCTTGCGCTGCAGCAGGAACACTTCACGGGCCGGCGCGTGCGGCGCGGCTTTGATCCCGGCCACGCCACCACGGGCTTCGAGGTGGGTGTCGATGCCCCACTCTTTCCAGAACGCGGTGCGATCCAGACTGGTGGCCACGCCTTCGTGCACAAGGAACTCCGAGACGTCGAAACCGATACCGCCGGCGCCGATCACCGCAACACGTTTGCCCACCGGTTTGCGCTGCAGAATCACATCGATGTAGCTCAGCACCTTGGCGTTCTCCACGCCCGGAATCGCCGGCACACGCGGCGCGATGCCGGTGGCGAGGATGATTTCGTCGTAGCCGCCTTCAACCAGTTTCGCCACGTCGACGCGGGTGTTCAGGCACACCTCGACGTGGGTGGTCTGCAACTTGCGTTTGAAGTAACGCAGGGTTTCGAAAAACTCTTCCTTGCCCGGCACGCGCTTGGCGATATTGAACTGGCCGCCAATCTCGCTGGCCGAATCGAACAGGGTCACCTGATGCCCGCGCTCGGCCGCCACGGTGGCGGCGGACAAACCGGCAGGCCCGGCACCGACCACCGCGATCTTCTTGATCTGCTGCACCGGCAGGTAGTTGAGTTCGGTTTCGTGGCAGGCACGCGGGTTGACCAGGCAACTGGTGAGCTTGCCGCCGAACGTGTGATCCAGACATGCCTGGTTGCAGCCGATGCAGGTGTTGATTTCGTCGGCACGGCCTTCAGCGGCCTTGTTGACGAAATCCGGGTCGGCGAGGAACGGCCGGGCCATCGAGACCATGTCAGCGTCGCCTTCGGCGAGAATCTGCTCGGCGATTTCCGGGGTGTTGATGCGGTTGGTGGTGATCAGCGGAATGTTCACCGACCCACGCAGCTTGGCGGTGACCTTGCTGAACGCCGCGCGCGGCACTTTGGTGGCGATGGTCGGAATCCGCGCTTCATGCCAGCCGATGCCGGTGTTGATGATCGTTGCACCGGCCTGCTCGATGGCTTTGGCCAGGGTCACGATCTCATCCCAGGTGCTGCCGCCTTCGACCAGATCGAGCATCGACAGACGGAAAATGATGATGAAGTTCGGGCCGACCGCTTCACGCACGCGACGGACGATTTCCACTGGCAGGCGCATACGGTTTTCGTAGCTGCCGCCCCAGCGGTCGGTGCGGTGGTTGGTGTGGGCGGCGAGGAACTGGTTAATGAAATAACCTTCCGAGCCCATGATTTCCACACCGTCGTACTCGGCGGTCTGTGCCAGTACCGAGCAAGTGACGAAATCGCTGATCTGTTTCTCGATGCCCTCCTCGTCCAGCTCCTTGGGCTTGAACGGGTTGATCGGCGCCTGAATCGCACTCGGCGCAACCTGTTTCGGGCTGTAGGCATAACGTCCGGCGTGGAGGATCTGCATGCAGATCTTGCCGCCCGCCTCGTGCACCGCGCGGGTGACGATGCGGTGCTTGAGCGCTTCTTCCTCGGTGGTCAGTTTGGCCGCGCCGGAGTACACACCGCCCTCGTCATTCGGGCCGATGCCGCCGGTGACCATCAGGCCGACGCCGCCACGGGCACGCTCGGCGAAGTACGCCGCCATGCGTTCGAAGCCGCCCGGTTTTTCTTCAAGGCCAGTGTGCATCGAGCCCATCAGGGTGCGGTTGCGCAGCGTGGTGAATCCCAGGTCCAGCGGGGCCAACAGGTGCGGGTAATGAGCGGCGGTCATCGGTAACTCCACAACGAGCGATCACGGAAATTGCGGGAGCTCTGCGTCCCCCGTCAGTCATGTTCGACAGACTAAGAGTCGCACTGCTGTCACTCAATGACCGAAACTGACAACTTATTGATCCAAATGCGCAGCGCCCCTTGGCAAGCGCTGGCATGCGCCCTACCCTAGTCGCCACACTCTGTACCCGGTTGTTGTTGGTTTTCATGCGCAAACTTCTGTACCTGTTTTTCTCCATGGCCATCGTTGCCGCCCTGACCACCTACGCCATGTGGGCGGCGGACCGGCCGGCGGGGCATTACCTGTCGGACCTGCGGATCAAACTGGCGGTCGATCAGGGCACGCCGGCCGACCGTGGCAATTTGCTGGGGATTCAACCGGAACTGTTCCCCACCGACTACCAGAGCCCCGAGCGCCTGCACCGCAAACTCGCGGCCTATCTGCAGCAGGCGCAGGATCAGGGGCTGCTGAACGAAAAAACCGTGGTGGTCCTGCCCGAGCATGTCGGCACCTGGCTGATGATCAGCGGCGAGAAAGACGAGCTGTATCAGGCCCCGACCCTC
The DNA here is from genome assembly GCF_028830055.1 of Pseudomonas serboccidentalis. NCBI lineage: Bacteria > Pseudomonadati > Pseudomonadota > Gammaproteobacteria > Pseudomonadales > Pseudomonadaceae > Pseudomonas > Pseudomonas serboccidentalis. Next base: position 2,561,631 of record NZ_CP101655.1, on the reverse strand, counting down.
GCCGAAGCAATGAACTGGCTGGCGGCGAGCAACCCGCTGCTGTTCGCCCGCGCCTGGCTAAGTGCCAAGGGCGAAAATCGCCTCGACGACGCGCATCTGCGCATGAAGTCCAAGTCCATGGCCAAGGATTACCAGGCGTTGTTCGGGGGGCTTGCCAAGGAATTCCGTGTGACGCTGGTGGCCGGTTCCATCGTGCTGCCCGAACCGAGTATCCGCGACGGCCAGCTCAAACCGGGCAGCGGCGCGCTGTTCAACAGCAGCGTGGTGTTTGGCCGTGATGGCGTGCCGCTGGGCCAGCCACAGCGGCAGATGCACCCGATCTTCGAACAACGCGACGTGATCGAAAGCGAAGACGAGCACGCAATCACCGTGGTCGACACCCCGGCCGGGCGTCTCGGTGTCCTGATCGGCAGTGACAGCTGGTACCCGGACAACTATCGCCAACTCGACGAACTCGGCGCGCAACTGGTGGCGGTGCCAGCGTTTGTGGTCGGCCACGGTGCGTGGAATCAGCCGTGGGGCGGCTACAAGGGTTCGAGTACGCCGGGGTCGGTCAGCCTCAAGCCCGGGGAAATCAGTGAAGGCCAGGCCTGGCATCGCCTGACCCTGACCGCGCAGCCACCGAGCAGCCGGGCGATCGCCGGCATCAGCGTATTCCTGCGCGGGCAGTTCTGGGACAAGCCCAGTGCGGGGCAAAGCTTCCTCAGCAGCAACGGCCAGCAATTCGCCGATGGCGAAGCCCGTGGCGCGCGTCTGCTGAACATCTGGTTGTAAACCATGAAGCCGCTGCCGATGCGCCTTGGGGATCTGTCGGTAGGCTTCGTTCACAGCCTGGCCGATGCGGTGCGCAGCCATGGCGCCGACCCGCAACCGTTGCTCGAACAATATGGCCTGGACGCGGCGCGACTGGCCGAGGCTGGTGCGCGGCTGTCGATCCCGCGCTACATGCGTCTGGGGCACAGCGCGATCCAGTTGACCGGCGATCCGGCGCTGGGCCTGCGCATGGGCCAGCTCAGCCGCTTGAGCCAGGCCGGACTGGCCGGGGTCACCGCCGCACAGGCGCCGACCGTGCGCGAAGCCGCCCGTTGCCTGATCCGCTTCGAGCCGCTGTACGGCTCCAACTATCGCGGACAGTCGAGCTTTCACGAAGACGCCCATGGCGCCTGGCTGCGCTTCTACTCGATCAGCCCGTACAACGCCTATAACCGCTTTGTGGTGGATTCGATCATCGCCGGCTGGCTGCATCAGCTGTCCAGCGTCAGCCGCGAGCCACTGCGCGCCGAGCGCATCGACATCGAATTCGCCGAGCCGGACTATCGCGATGCCTACAGTGTGTTGGGCGACTGCCCGATCCAGTTCGGCGCCGAACGCAATCAATTGCGCCTGAACCTGAACAGCCTCGCCCTGCGCAACCCGGAACACTGCCCCAGCACCTGGAAGCATTTGCTTGCATTGTGTGAGCGGGAACTGGAGCAATTGACCCGCACCCGCAGCCTGCGTGAACGCATCACTCAGCTGTTGGGGCCGTTGCTCAATGGTGGCCGGGAACCCGACCTGGAAGAAGTGGCGGCACGCCTGAAGCTGCCAACCTGGACCTTGCGCCGCAAACTGGCCGAAGAAGGCACGCAGTTTCGCGCGATCCTCAATGACACCCGCCGCGATCTGGCAATGACGTATATCCGCGACACCGAACTGGCGTTCGGCGAGATTGCCTACCTGCTGGGCTTTGCCTCAGCCGAGGCGTTTCAACGCGCCTTCAAACGCTGGAGCGGCCAGACGCCCGGCGAGTTTCGCCGCAGTCACCGCAAAACCGCCTGACGCCTTACAGCTCTGTGGCGTCTTCGGCCGGCTCTGGCTGATCCAGTTCAAACGCCTGGTATTCGAGCAGTTCTTCTTGATAGTCGTCCATCGTGTCATCCCCCTGCTGCCCGCTTGAAAAATAGCCCGGTCAAATGACCAGTGCCTCGAGCATATCGTGCCCGTATGAAGGAAAAGTGAAACCCGGCCTTCATGAAATAAAACGTAGCAGGTGGTCAGGAATTTATCGCGGGATTTTTGTCGGGGGAATGTAACGAGATTTCACATACGGCAGAAACAACTGTGGGAGCTATTTTGCTCCCACAGGGTTTCGTGCCCGGAATTACTGCATCGCCGGAATCGGCTCCGATGGCGGCGGGATATTGGTCGGGTTGGCCGGCGGTGTGATTGTTTCGGTGGCCGGCGCAGGTTCTGCACTCGGTGCCGGGATGATCGGCGCCGACTCGGCGGGAGGCACCACCGGCTCGGACCCCACCGGTGTCGGTGAAACCGGGGTCGGCGCGGGTGTCGCTGCCGGAGCTGCCGGCGCCATGATCTGGGCCGGCTCGACAATCCCTGCCGGCGGCGGCGCAGGCGCTGTCTCTACTGCCGGCGCAGGTGTTGCGGGAGTTGCCGGCGCTACAGCGGCAGGCTTCGGCTCCGGCACACCCAGATCGGTCTTGGGCTTTTCTTCGATGTGCGCGGCTTTCTTCGCGTCTGCTGGCAGGAACAGTTCGACCAGGGTGAAGAAACGCTCGTAGAACTTCTGCGAGGTCACGGTTTCACTGGCGACCTTGACCATCGAATCGTCCGACGAGCCGATCGGCATCGACACCGAGCCCAACACGCCGACCCCGAGGCTGGCGGAGTTGTTGGTCTTCTTCAGCGCATAGCGATCCTGCAGGGCATTGGCGAATACCGTGGCATGGTGCTTGGCACTGCCATCTTCGGCACACACCACGTTGAAGCTGATTTCCAGGTGGGTTTCACCCGTCTGCTGGAAGCTCTTGTGGCCACTGACCAGCTTCGGGTCACTGCTGGTGATGATGTAACCCTGGCTGAGCAGCGCACGACGGGCCGCCTCGCAACTGGCGACATCGGCCACCGGGTAATTGCGAGAATACGTACCGGAATCGTCGAAATTCTCATGCTCATAGATCGGCTTGTCTTTCGAACAGCCGGCGACAGCGGTCAACAACAGCGCCAACCCAACGACACGCATGGGAGTTGAAATCAACATTAAACATCCTGAGGGAAAACGGTCCGGGGCGTATTGTGCAACAGATCGCGGCCCCGCGGCGTACGGATTAGTGTCTTAAAACAGTTACAACTTTACCGATGATGGGCGTCTGGAAAAAGCCGCGCCGATAAATGATCGATAAATACCCGCAATTTGGCGGTTGCATGGCGACTCGAAGGCCACAGCACCCAGAACTGACCGACGTGTTGCAGATGCGCATCGAGGACCCGCTGCAAACGCCCCTGCGCCACATCCTCATGAACCATGAAGTCCGGCAGGCAGGCGATGCCCATTCCGGCCAGGGCGGCATGGTTGATGGCTTCGATGGACGTGCTGACCAGTCGCGTCGGCAAGCTCGGCTCCGGCGCGCCCTCTTCGCGGATCAACGGCCACGGTTCGAGTTTGCCGGTGGCATGAAAGGTGTGCCGCAGGCAGGCATGCTGCACCAGATCAGCAGGCGCCTGCGGGACACCGCGCTGCTGCAGATACAGCGGACTCGCCACCAACACCATGTGAAACTCGCCCAAAGGCCGTGCCATCAGCCGTGAATCTCGCGGCTGCCCGGTCCGAATCACCGCATCGAAACCCTCCTCGACCACATCAACCATACGATCGGTCAGGTCCAGATCCAGCTCGATCTGCGGATACAGCGCCATGAACGCGTTCATCACCGGCATGACCAGCCCGTGCACCTGCGGCAGGCTGATGCGCAGCTTGCCGTGCGGCTGTGACGCCGAATTGCACAGTTCGAACTCGGCAGCCTCCACCTCGGCGAGGATCTTGCGACAACGCTCAAGGAACAGTGCGCCCTCGCTGGTCAGGGTGATGCTGCGGGTGGTGCGATGAAACAGGCGCACGCCGAGTCGCGCTTCAAGCCGCGCAATACTCTTGCCGACCGCCGAGGACGAGACGCCCTGCAGTCGCCCGGCCTCGGTAAAACTACGGGTCTCGGCGACCTGCACAAACACCGAAATACCGCCCAGGCTGTCCATCCCAATCCTCCCATTCACGACATCCGTATCCGATATGTTCGGAACCGTAACCCATTTTTCTCTAATGCGCAGCACCCTAGCCTAGAGCCTTCATCTCCTTCGGCAAATGGACGCTGACTCATGAACGACGCACAACTGACCTCCTCAGGCCTCGCCCACCCGGCCGAGGTCCGCGAACGCTTACCCCTCGGTGCGCTGCTGGCCCTGGCCACCGCGGGCTTCATCACCGTGCTGACCGAGGCCATGCCCGCCGGCCTGCTGCCGCAGATGAGCGCGGGCCTGAATGTGTCGCAGGCGCTGATCGGGCAATTGGTCACGCTGTACGCCATCGGCTCGATGCTGGCAGCCATCCCGCTGACCATTGCCACACGCGGCTGGCGCCGCCGGCCATTACTGTTGTCAGCCATTGGTGGCTTTGCCGTCGCCAACAGCATCACCGCCCTGTCGGAGCTGTACTGGCTGACCTTGATCGCACGCTTGCTCGCCGGGATATTTGCCGGGCTGCTATGGGCATTGCTGGCAGGCTATGCCAGTCGCATGGTCGCCCCACACCTGCAAGGCCGCGCGATCACCGTAGCCATGCTCGGCGCGCCGCTGGCGCTGTCACTGGGCATCCCGGTGGGCACGCTGCTCGGCACCCTGGTTGGCTGGCGCCTGAGCTTCGCCATCATGACCGCACTGACGCTGCTGCTGGTGATCTGGGTGCGCTGGCAAGTGCCGGACTTTGCCGGTGAACGCGCAGGAAAACGCCTGCCCCTGCGTCAGGTCTTCACCCTGCCCGGGGTGCGCTCGGTATTGTTCGTGACCTTGTCCTACGTGGTCGCTCACAACCTGCTGTACACCTACATCGCGCCGTTCCTGCAACCGTCGGGACTGGGCGGCGATATCGACCGGGTGCTGCTGGTATTCGGCCTGGCCTCGGTGCTGAGCCTGTGGATCGTCGGCAGCCTGATCGATCATTGGCTGCGCGAACTGGTGCTGATCAGCACGGCGCTGTTCATGCTCTCAGCCATCGCTCTCGGCCTTTGGCGTGAATCGGCGACAGCGGTCTACATCGCCGTCGCCGTGTGGGGCCTGGCATTCGGTGCAATGCCTTCACTCCTACAGACCGCCTCAGCAAAAACCGCCGCAGAAGCTGCAGATACGGCGCAATCGATGCTGGTGACACTGTGGAACGTCGGGATTGCCGGCGGTGGGCTGGCCGGTGGCTTGCTGCTGGGGAATCCGGGGGTTGGGGCCTTTCCGTGGATTGTTGTGGGGTTGCTGGCATTGACCTTGGGTGCGGCGCTCAGGGCGCGGGGTCATGGGTTTGCGTGAGCGGGATATTGGGGTGTGTCTGCCAAGGACTGAGTGACTGGCAGGCCGCCTTCGCGAGCAGGCTCGCTCCTACAGTGGGATTGGATGTCTACCCCGTAACGAAGGAACCCGAGCCACGGCGAGGGCCGAACGTTGGGGCAAAAAAAACCCCGACCATAAGATCGGGGCTTCCCTTTTACCGCTCAGTCAAACATCAATACCGCTTGATGTCCGCCTGACTCTCCAACTGCTTGCGGAACGCCGCAAAGTCCTGCTGACCTTCACGAGAAGCGAGGAAACGACGGTATTGCGCCTTCTCTTCGTCAGTCGGCGCAACGGCCTCGTTCACACCGTCCAGGCGCACGATCATCAGACTACCGTCCTGCAACGTCACGCTGCTGAAAGTCGGTTTGCCCTTGGCCGCCGGTTTCGGCATGCGGAACAGCGCCTGCAGCACAGTCGGGTCAACCCCTTCCTGAGCGCGAGTCGCCGCCGTCACAACCTTCCAGTTCTGACCGTCAACCGCCTTGTCCAGCGCAGTTTTGCCATCACGCAGACTGGCAATCAACTGCTCTGCCTTGGTCTTGGCGGCAGCACTGGCGTGCTCTTTGGTCAGTTGGGCGCGAATTGCCGTGTTAACGGCTTCCAGCGGCAGTTGCTCAGGCTTCAGGTGTTCCTTGGCACGCAACACGACCACGGTTTCCGGGTCCAGCTCAATGCCGGTGCTGTTGGCGTTTTCTTCCAGCACTTCCTGGCTGAATGCCGCCGCCACCACAGCACGGTTGGCCGCAATACCTTCGCCACCTTCACGGCCGAACGGCTTGGAGGTGTGCACGGTCAGTTTCAGATCCGCCGCGGGTTGAGCCAGGTCAGATGCTTCGAACGCCGAGTCTTCCAGTTGCTTGGTGGCTTCGACGAAACGCTGCTCGACCTGCTGAGTCTTCAGCTCGCGGGTCAGCTTGTCTTTCAGGCTGGCCAGGGTCGGTACTTCCGGTGCTTCAACACCCAGCAGCTTGATCAGGTGGTAACCGAAATCGGTACGCACCGGCTCCGACACCTGGTCCTTGTTCAGCGAGTACAGGGCTTTTTCGAAGGCTGGATCGTAGACGCCAGGACCTGCGAAACCAAGGTCACCGCCATTGTTGGCCGAACCCGGATCCTGCGAGAACTCCTTGGCCAGCGCTTCGAACTTCTCGCCCTTGGCCAGACGCGCCCGGACTTCTTCGATCTTCGCCTTGGCCTGAGCGTCGGTAGTCTTGTCGTTGACTTCGATCAGGATGTGCGCCGCGCGACGCTGTTCCGACAGGTTGGCGATCTCTTTCTGATACGCCGCCTGCAGGTCTTCGTCCTTGACGGCAACCTGGTCGAAGAACGAAGACTTCTTCAGCTCGACGTAATCGACAACCACTTGCTCAGGAGTCATGAACTCCTTGGCGTGCTCGTCGTAGTAGGCCTTGACCTCATCGTCGGTCAGCTTGACTGCGGCCGGATCGGCCTTGACGTTCAGCGAGGCGAAATCGCGGGTCTGTTTTTCCAGACGGGCAAAGGCCAGCACTTCGGCGTCAGTGACGAAACCGCTGCCTGCCACACCGGCGCGCAACTGACCGATCAGCATTTCCTGAGCCAGCATCTGGCGGAATTGCATGCGGGTGTAGCCCAGTTGACGGATCACCTGGTCAAAGCGCTCGGAGCTGAACTTGCCGTCCACCTGAAATTCAGGGGTCTGCAGGATCACTTGATCCAGTGCACCTTCGGAGAAAGCGAATTTCGATTGTTCTGCGCCTTGCAGCAGCAGCTTGCGATCGATCAGCCCCTTGAGGGCCGATTCGCGGAGCATTTTTTCGTCAAGCAAGGAAGCATCGAAGTCCTTGCCCAGCTGTTGCATCAGCTGACGGCGTTGCATGTCAACGGCCTGGCTCAGCTCGTTCTGGCTGATTTCTTCACCATTGACCTTGGCCGCATCGTTAGTGTGCGTGGTGGCCTTGAAAATGGCATCGAAACCGGTCAAAGCCATCAGTGCAACGATGACCCCGATAATGGTCTTGGCAATCCAGCCTTGTGAATTGTCCCTGATATTCTGCAGCATGCGTCCCCCAGAAACGGTTGAACTTCAAAAATTTGGCAACCGTGGAGCGTGGGTAGAATCCGGATAGAAGAAAGGCGCATCCGAGGATGCGCCTTCTCGTAACTGGCGGAGCGGACAGGGCTCGAACCCTCGATCCCGGCGTTACAGACCACTGTTTCAGCGACCTGCTCTACCGCTCCGCTGCCAAGTCAGGCATGACCCCGACCCGGATGGGTAAAAACCTGAAACAAACTAACTTAGTTGACTGCTTCTTTCAGTGCTTTACCGGCTTTGAAACCTGGCTTTTTAGCAGCAGCGATTTGCAGCGTCTTGCCGGTCTGTGGGTTACGACCAACGCGAGCTGGACGATCAGTCACGGAGAAAGTGCCGAAACCAACCAGAACAACGGAGTCGCCAGCCTTGAGAGCGCCAGTGACGGATTCGATTACAGCGTCCAGCGCACGGCCAGCAGCAGCTTTCGGGATATCAGCGGATGCAGCGATAGCATCAATCAGTTCCGACTTGTTCACTCTAAGTCCCCTTATATCTATTTTGAGATGATTCTAAGTTTTTTGGTGAAAGCAAAAACGAGTGCTGAATGGCCTACAGACACTTAAGAGCCGCTTTATAACAAGGGCTCTAAAAAGCTGTCAAGGAAGCCCCCCAGGCAAAAACGTATTAATGCGTGCTAATTCTTTCCTTTGAATCAGACTCACGTTTTTCGTCCTTGGAAACTATCTCCGGAGCCACATCCGGCAAGGGCTCCGGCGCGTATTGCAGCGCAATTTGCAGGACCTCGTCAATCCATTTAACCGGTTTAATCTGCAGATCCTGCTTGATATTGTCAGGAATCTCCTTCAGATCGCGCACGTTCTCTTCCGGAATAATCACAATCTTGATTCCGCCGCGATGCGCCGCGAGCAGTTTTTCCTTCAGACCACCAATCGCCAGCACCTGACCACGCAGAGTGATCTCACCGGTCATGGCGACATCGGCGCGCACCGGGATCCCGGTCAATGCCGAAACCAGTGCCGTGCACATGCCCACACCGGCGCTAGGACCGTCTTTCGGCGTTGCCCCTTCCGGCATGTGAATGTGGGTGTCGCGCTTCTCGTGGAAGTCCAGAGGAATACCCAGACTCTTCGCACGGCTGCGCACAACGGTCAGCGCGGCAGTGATCGATTCGACCATTACGTCGCCCAGCGAACCGGTCTTGATCAACTGACCTTTACCCGGCACCACAGCCGCTTCGATGGTCAGCAATTCGCCGCCCACTTGCGTCCAGGCAAGGCCAGTCACCTGACCGATCTGATCCTGCTGTTCAGCCAGACCGTAGCGGAATTTGCGCACACCGAGGAAATGTTCCAGCAGATCAGCTGTCACTTTTACCGAGAAGCGTTTTTCCAGCGCATGCTCTTTGACGGCCTTGCGGCAGACTTTGGCAATCTGCCGTTCAAGGCCACGCACACCCGCTTCACGGGTGTAGTAACGGATGATGTCGCGGATCGCTTCTTCGTCGAATTCCAGCTCGCCCTTCTTCAGACCGTTTGCAGCGATCTGCTTCGGCGAGAGGTATTTCACGGCGATATTGATCTTTTCGTCTTCGGTGTAGCCCGGCAGGCGAATGACTTCCATCCGGTCCAGCAGCGCCGGCGGGATATTCATCGAGTTCGAGGTGCACAGGAACATCACATCGGACAGGTCGTAATCGACTTCCAGATAGTGATCGTTGAAGTTGTGGTTCTGCTCCGGATCGAGCACTTCCAGCAACGCCGACGCCGGATCGCCACGCATGTCGCTGCCCATCTTGTCGATTTCGTCAAGGAGGAACAGCGGGTTGCGCACGCCCACTTTTGTCATCTTTTGAATCAATCTTCCCGGCATCGAACCGATGTAGGTCCGGCGGTGACCACGAATTTCCGCCTCGTCACGCACGCCACCCAGGGCCATACGCACGAATTTACGGTTGGTGGCGTGGGCAATCGACTCCGCCAGCGAGGTTTTACCCACGCCAGGAGGGCCGACCAGGCACAGCACCGGGCCACGGATCTTCTTCACGCGCTTCTGCACGGCGAGGTACTCAAGGATGCGCTCCTTGACCTCTTCGAGGCCGTAGTGATCGGCATCGAGAATGTCTTCAGCACGCGCCAGGTCGAGGCGTACCTTGCTTTGTGCCTTCCACGGCACCTGAACCAGCCAGTCGATGTAGGAGCGCACCACGGTGGCTTCAGCGGACATCGGCGACATTTGCTTGAGCTTGTTCAGCTCGGCGGTGGCTTTCGCCAGGGCATCTTTCGGCAGCCCGGCAGCATCGATGCGCTTTTTCAGCTCTTCGATTTCGTTGTGACCTTCGTCACCGTCGCCCAGCTCTTTCTGAATGGCCTTCATCTGCTCATTCAGGTAGTACTCGCGCTGGCTGCGCTCCATTTGCTTTTTGACGCGGCCACGAATGCGTTTTTCAACTTGCAGCAGATCGATCTCGGCATCCAGCAAGGCGAGCACGTGCTCGACCCGGGCCGACAGATCGATGATCTCGAGGATTTCCTGCTTCTGCTCGATTTTCAGCGCCATGTGCGCAGCCATGGTATCGACCAGGCGCCCAGGCTCATCGATGCTGTTGAGCGACGACAGGACTTCAGCCGGGACTTTCTTGCCCAACTGCACATATTGTTCGAACTGCGACAGCAGGCTGCGCACAAAGACTTCCGACTCGCGCTCGGCGGCGTCGACTTCCTCGATCAGCGAGACTTCGGCACGGCAATGGCCGTCGACTTCGCTGAAGCGCTCTACAGCGCCGCGCTGCTCACCTTCGACCAGAACCTTGACGGTACCGTCCGGCAGCTTCAGCAGCTGCAGCACAGTCGCGATGGTCCCTACGCGATAGAGAGCGTCTTCACCGGGATCATCATCAGCCGGGTTTCTCTGGGCCAGCAGCAGGATCTGCTTGTCGCCCGTCATCGCAGCCTCGAGGGCTTCGATGGATTTCTCGCGCCCCACGAACAGCGGGATAACCATGTGCGGATAAACCACGACATCACGCAATGGCAGGAGAGGCAATTCGATGGTTGTCTTCATGATTTCGCCTCTACGGCGGCCATATGGCCGTAATCAGATGGAATTAAGCTTGAAACCAAGATGGGGGCTGCCTTGAAAAAAAACAAGCGCAAAGCGGATGTAAAAAACGACATAAAAAAAAAGAGGCCCGAAGGCCCCTTCTTTGTTCCGGCAGTGTGAACGCTTACGCGTCCGGCGCTGCCTTGGCCGTCGGCTCACTGTTTTCGTAGATATACAGTGGCTTGGACTTGCCTTCGATCACGCTTTCATCGATGACGACTTTGCTCACCTCGGACTGCGAGGGAATTTCGTACATCGTGTCGAGCAGCACACCTTCGAGAATCGAACGCAGGCCACGGGCACCGGTTTTACGCTCCAGGGCACGCTTGGCGACCGATTTCAGTGCGTCGGTCCGGAATTCCAGATCCACGCCTTCCATCTCGAACAGCTTGGCATACTGCTTGGTCAGAGCATTTTTCGGCTCGGTGAGGATCTGCATCAGCGCAGCCTCATCCAGCTCGTCCAGCGTCGCGAGGACCGGCAGACGACCGACGAACTCCGGGATCAGACCGAACTTGACCAGATCGTCAGGCTCGACTTCACGCAGGGATTCACCGACTTTCTTGCCTTCCTCCTTGCTGCGCACTTCTGCATTGAAACCGATGCCGCCCTTGGTGGAACGGTTTTGAATAACCTTTTCCAGACCAGAGAACGCACCACCGCAGATGAACAGGATGTTACGGGTGTCGACCTGCAGGAATTCCTGCTGCGGATGCTTGCGGCCACCTTGCGGCGGAACGGAAGCGACCGTGCCTTCGATCAACTTGAGCAAGGCCTGCTGCACGCCTTCACCGGAAACATCGCGGGTGATCGACGGGTTGTCGGACTTGCGGGAAATCTTGTCGATTTCGTCGATATAGACAATGCCCATCTGGGCTTTTTCCACGTCGTAATCGCACTTTTGCAGCAGTTTCTGAATGATGTTCTCGACATCTTCACCTACGTAACCGGCCTCGGTGAGGGTGGTTGCGTCGGCGATGGTGAACGGAACGTTCAGCAGGCGGGCCAGTGTTTCGGCCAGCAGGGTTTTACCGGAGCCTGTCGGGCCGATCAGCAGGATGTTGCTCTTGCCGAGTTCGACGTCGTCAGCCTTCTTGTCACGCTGGTTCAGGCGCTTGTAGTGGTTGTACACCGCTACGGCCAGAACCTTTTTCGCACGCTCCTGACCGATTACATACTGATCAAGGATGCCGCTGATTTCTTTAGGCGAAGGCAATTTATGCGCGCTGCTTTCGGCCTGTGCTTCCTGCACCTCCTCGCGGATGATGTCATTGCACAGGTCGACGCACTCGTCGCAGATAAAGACCGAGGGGCCGGCAATCAATTTGCGCACTTCATGCTGGCTTTTGCCACAGAAGGAGCAATAGAGCAGCTTGCCGTTGTCCTCGCCGTTGCGGGTGTCAGTCATTCGTTCGATCCAAATCCGATAGGCTTGCAACACAAGATGAAGGCTATTGCGGGCTTTTTCAAGCCCGCTGGTGGTCGGACCTGCCGACCAACCCTATTTTGAGCTGCTTATTTTACGCGGGACGCTGGCTGATGACTTCGTCGATCAGGCCGTATTCCTTCGCAGCTTCTGCACTCATGAAGTTGTCGCGGTTGGTGTCGCGCTCGATTTCTTCAAGCGTACGACCGCTGTGCTTGGCCATCAGCGTGTTCAGACGCTCGCGGATGAAGAGGATTTCCTTGGCATGGATTTCGATATCCGACGCCTGGCCCTGGAAACCGCCCAGTGGCTGGTGAATCATCACGCGCGAGTTCGGCAGGCAGTAACGCTTGCCAGGTGCACCGGCGGTCAGCAGGAATGCACCCATGCTGCACGCCTGACCAATGCAGGTCGTCGATACGTTTGGCTTGATGAACTGCATGGTGTCGTAGATCGACATGCCCGCTGTCACCGAACCGCCCGGGGAGTTGATGTAAAGATGGATGTCCTTGTCCGGGTTTTCCGCTTCAAGGAACAGCAATTGCGCACAGATCAGGTTGGCCATGTAGTCCTCTACAGGACCCACCAGAAAGATTACGCGCTCCTTCAGAAGGCGCGAGTAGATGTCATAGGCGCGCTCGCCACGAGCAGATTGCTCGACAACCATCGGGACCAGGCCGCCTGCGGCCTGGATATCAGAGTTCTGCTGAATATACGAATTACGGAACATGCTCTGCAGTCACTCCCAAATAGTTATGTCTTGAATACGCATAAGCCAGCTCGAAGGCTGGCTTATGTGTGTACTTCTTAACGCAAAAACAATCAGTCGGCTTTTGGAGCTTCTACCGGCTTGACCGCTTCTTCGTAAGAGACCGATTTGTCGGTCACGCTAGCTTTCTGCAGAACAGTATCCACAACTTGTTCTTCCAGCACAACCGAACGAACTTCGTTCAGTTGCTGCTCGTTCTTGTAGTACCAGGACACAACCTGCTCAGGCTCCTGATAAGCCGAAGCCATTTCCTGGATCATTTCACGAACGCGGGCTTCGTCAGGCTTCAGGTCGAATTGCTTGACCACTTCAGCCACGATCAGACCCAGCACTACACGGCGCTTGGCTTGCTCTTCGAACAGCTCGGCCGGCAGTTGGTCAGGCTTGATGTTGCCGCCGAACTGCTGAACAGCCTGCACGCGCAGACGGTCAACTTCGTTGGACAGCAGAGCCTTTGGCACTTCGATCGGGTTGGTGGCCAGCAGACCGTCCATTACCTGATTCTTGACCTTGGACTTGATGGCCTGACGCAGTTCACGCTCCATGTTCTTGCGAACTTCGGTGCGGAAACCGTCGATGCCGCTTTCCTTGATACCAAATTGAGCGAAGAACTCTTCGTTCAGCTCAGGCAGCTTAGGCTCGGAAACAGTGTTGACAGTCACGGTGAACTCGGCGGTTTTGCCAGCCAGGTCCAGGTTCTGATAGTCCTCAGGGAAGGTCAGGTTCAGAACGCGCTCTTCGCCCGCCTTGGCGCCAACCAGGCCTTCTTCGAAGCCCGGGATCATGCGACCGGAACCCAGCACCAGCTGAGTGCCTTTGGCGGAGCCGCCAGCGAATGCTTCGCCGTCAACCTTGCCAACGAAATCGATGTTCAGCTGGTCTTCGTTCTGCGCAGCGCGATCGGCCACTTCGAAACGGGTGTTCTGCTTGCGCAGGATGTCCAGCATCTTGTCCAGATCAGCGTCAGCCACGTCAGCGCTCAGGCGCTCGACAGCGATGCCGTCGAAACCGGCAACGGTGAACTCAGGGAACACTTCGAATACGGCTACGTATTCCAGGTCCTTGCCGGCTTCCAGCGACTTCGGCTCGATCGAAGGCGAACCGGCAGGGTTCAGCTTCTGCTCAACCACAGCTTCGTAGAAGGAGGACTGGATGACATCACCAACAGCTTCCTGACGAGCGTCAGCACCGAAACGGCGCTTGATTTCGCTCATTGGCACTTTGCCTGGACGGAAGCCAGCAATCTTGGCCTTTTGGGCAGTCTGCTGCAGACGCTTGTTGACCTGGCTCTCAATGCGCTCAGCCGGCACGGTGACGCTCATGCGGCGCTCAAGAGCAGTAGTATTTTCAACAGAAACTTGCATGGATATTCCTCGTTGCACAGACGTTAGCCGGCCGTTTCCGACCCCAGAATCAAGGGCATGCATTCTAGTGGGTCAAACTCAAGAAGTCACCCTACTGAAAACGGGTAAAAAAACAGCAGGCCATTTATAGGTGTGAATGCAGCAATGCACTCCACCCCGAAGACGAATAAGGACCATCACGCCAGGGCTCTGCTTCAACCGCCTCTATATATAGAAGCGCCTGCGAGCCATCTCCCTGACGGCGGATCCCGCAAACATGGCCGGTGGTCGGCACGCCAGCCTCAAGCCCGGAAACACGACGAAACGCCCCGCCCCTGCGACCCGAGACCCTGCACAGCCAAACCACAAGCCGTAAAACAAAAAAGGCGCCAGACTGTTAAATCTGGCGCCTTTCGAAATATGGGGTGGACGATGGGGATCGAACCCACGACAACGGGAGTCACAATCCCGTGCTCTACCAACTGAGCTACGCCCACCATATTGCATCACAAAAAAGCCATTCAACTTCTTTGCTGAACTTCATCCGGCCTGCGGCATGAATGAAGCTTTAATTGGTGCGGATGAAGAGACTCGAACTCTTACGCCTCGCGGCGCTGGAACCTAAATCCAGTGTGTCTACCAATTCCACCACATCCGCAGATGAAGCTTTTAAAGCAAAGGCGCCAGACTGTTACATCTGGCGCCTTTCGAAATATGGGGTGGACGATGGGGATCGAACCCACGACAACGGGAGTCACAATCCCGTGCTCTACCAACTGAGCTACGCCCACCATATCGCGCTACTTGTGCCAAAGCTGCCTAATGGCGCACCCGGCAGGACTCGAACCTGCGACCATCCGCTTAGAAGGCGGATGCTCTATCCAGCTGAGCTACGGGCGCCTTATTAATCTGTACTCTTGGAGGACTACAAACTAAATGCTTTCCAGTCTTGCAGAACCGTAATTCCGCTCGACCTTCTTAACCAGTGCTAGGCTGTGCCCGACAAGTGCGACGAATAGTATAGAGCGCTCCCAAGGTCGTCAAATCCTTTTTGAAAAAAATTCATTTAATTAAAGGAGTTAGGGGAATTAGCTGACCAAGCGCCTTTGCCCTCACCGCCTGACATGCGAGAATGCGTTCTCTTTTTTTCCCCTCTCGATGGTTAATCACGCGCAATGACTGCACAACTAATCGACGGCAAATCGATCGCCGCCAGCCTGCGCCAGCAGATCGCCCAACGAGTTGCCGAGCGTCGCCAGCAAGGCCTGCGCACTCCCGGCCTCGCGGTGATCCTGGTCGGCAGCGATCCTGCCTCTCAGGTTTATGTCTCGCACAAGCGTAAAGACTGTGAAGAGGTCGGCTTCCTCTCTCAAGCCTACGACCTGCCTTGCGAAACCACTCAGCAAGCGCTGACCGATCTGATCGATCGCCTCAACGACGACCCGGCGATCGACGGCGTGCTGCTGCAACTGCCGCTGCCCGAGCACCTGGACGCTTCCAAACTGCTGGAACGCATCCGCCCGGACAAAGACGTCGACGGCTTCCATCCTTATAACGTCGGTCGCCTGGCCCAGCGCATCCCGCTGCTGCGTCCATGCACCCCAAAAGGCATCATGACCTTGCTGGAAAGCACGGGCGTGGACCTTTATGGTCTGGACGCGGTGGTGGTTGGCGCGTCCAACATCGTCGGTCGCCCGATGGCGATGGAACTGCTGCTGGCCGGTTGCACCGTGACCGTCACGCACCGCTTCACCAAGGATCTGGCCGGCCACGTCGGTCGGGCTGATCTGGTGGTCGTGGCCGCCGGCAAGCCGGGCCTGGTCAAGGGCGAGTGGATCAAGGAAGGCGCGATCGTCATCGACGTCGGCATCAACCGTCAGGAAGACGGCAAGCTGGTGGGTGACGTAGTGTACGAAACCGCCCTGCCGCGCGCCGGCTGGATCACTCCGGTTCCGGGCGGTGTCGGCCCGATGACCCGCGCCTGCCTGCTGGAAAACACCCTTTACGCGGCAGAAACCCTGCACGCCTGAGGCGTTTTCCCCCGGTAAAAGAACCCCGCCTGGTGCGGGGTTTTTCGTGTCTGAGAAAAAACACTAACCGTTCGCCGGAAACCCCTCTTTTTACAGGCCTTTTCACGAGATTTTCAGGTCAGTCAAACAACCATCGACAGATCTTCAGCCATACTCCTAGAATGCGACGCTTTGAAGAAATAACCCGTTACAAACTAACGGAATATCCAACTTTTATGAGTTCGCCCGCGTGAAAATTCGTCTTTCGATCCTGAGCCTGGTTTTTGCTGTTTCAGGCACATTCGTCACGCCAACTGTCAACGCCGCTGAAACCACCGCCGCGCCACGCGATGCCTCGCAACTGAAGATCGCCTCCGGCAGCGCCCTGCTTATGGATTTGCAGACCAATAAAGTCATCTATTCGAGCAACCCGGACGTGATCGTGCCGATCGCTTCGGTGAGCAAGCTGATGACCGGACTGGTCGTGGTTGAAGCGCACCAGAACATGGACGAATGGATCGACGTCGACATCAGTCACACGCCGGAAATGAAAGGTGTGTTCTCCCGAGTCAAACTCAAGAGCGAACTGCCGCGCCGCGAGATGCTGCTGATCGCCCTGATGTCCTCGGAAAACCGCGCTGCCGCCAGCCTGGCCCATCACTATCCGGGCGGTTATGCGGCGTTCATCGCGGCAATGAACGCCAAGGCCAAGGCACTGGGCATGACCAATACGCACTACGTTGAGCCGACGGGGCTGTCCGAGCGCAACGTCTCCACCGCTCGCGACCTGAGCAAACTGCTGGTAGCCGCGAGCAAGCACCCCATCCTCAGTGAGCTGACCACCACCAAGGAAAAAACCGTGTCGTTCCGCAAACCCAACTACACCTTGGGTTTCCGCAATACCGATCATTTGGTGAACAAGGCCGACTGGGACATCAAGATCACCAAAACCGGTTTCACCAACCCCGCCGGCCACTGTCTGGTACTGGTGACGCGGATGAGCAACCGTCCGGTCGCCCTGGTGATTCTCGATGCGTTCGGCAAATACACCCATTTCGCCGATGCGAGCCGTATCCGCAGCTGGATGGAAACCGGCCGGAGCACCAATGTCCCGGCGGTCGCGCAACAATACAAGGCCGAGAAAAACCTCAAGGGTCGCCAGAGCGGCGTAGTCGAAGCCTCCAAGTAACTCGAAATACCCAACGGTGGCGAGGGAGCTTGCTCCCGCTGGGGCGCGTAGCGGACCTTCTTTTTTAACAAGAAAGGCCTGCTGCGCAGTCCAGCGGGAGCAAGCTCCCTCGCCACAGAGGTAATTAGCCAGTCGTTAAATACCCGTCACTCAATCATTGGGTAACGGCATTTTATCGTCATCGGGAATGCCATCACCGGCACTCGGATCACGATGATGCTCAGGCGTCACCACATTCGGCCGAGCCAACGGATCACGCAGCGGGCTGTCCGGATCCAGTACCGGGTCCACCTCTTCTTCAGGCGTGGTCGGCACACTGTCCGGATGTTTATCGTCGAAGCTGGAATCGGTACTCATACGCACCTCACTTCAGGGTTTCAGATCGGCTAACGGGTCATAAGGTTTGGCCGGGCGCTTGCTGTCTTCGTCGGGTTGCACGTCTTTCGGCGCCTTGGCGGGGCCGACGGGGTCAACCTGGGGATCGTCGAGGTCCGGGGAATCCGGATCGAAGCCCAGATCATGACCGGACGAATGCTCGCTTGAGTGTGGGCCTTTCGGGGATGGGGAATCTGCCATGCTCGCCTCCTGATTCACCCGCACATTCGGGCTCTATCAATGAGAGGCCTGCCGGGCGTGAGGGTGCCCGGCAGATGACGAACGGAGCTTAATGTGCGGCCAAGGCCTTTTTGGCTTGCGCCGCTTCACGCTCCTGTCCGGCCTGCGCCAGTTCGTCCGCCGCCTTGAGCCAGCGCTGGCGATCGACCTCGGCAGGAATCTGCGACGGTTTCTGGATCAGCACTGCCCAGCCGCCCGACTTTTCGAACGCCGATTCAAAGGAGCTGAAACTCATCAATTCACGATGGTTCATGCCAGCGCGCAACAGCACTTTCTGCTTGCGCCGGTCGTAACCGGAAAGGATCGCGTAACGCGGTTCAGCCCAGAATGCCGAGCCTTCGCTGAAACGCACCATCACCGGATAACCGGCCGCCACCTGGGTCAGCAAGGCCGGCAAGTTGCTGTCCAGCGGATAGACCACCATGCCGTATTCGCGCGCAAGATTTTGCAGGTTCTGCTGCAACTGATCCTGTGCACCCGGCAGATGCAATGGCTTTTCCAGCAAGCCCGGCGTAATCATGACGCCCTGCTGCGACAACAGGCTGGCCAGCACTTGCGGGCCACTCTGGTTGGCTTCACCCCGATAGAACGTGCCGCTGAGTTCGACCCGCTCCGGCAGGCGCTTGACCTGCGGCGCCACACTGCCTGCACACCCCGCCAACACGGCCACGCAACCGGCCACCAGCAGCGCCCCTCGCAATCGAGTCAATACCTGCACCATCGTCACTCTCTGATCAGACGCCGGTCATCGTGTTCCGGCAACGCCTGCGATCATAGGGCGGCGCACGCCCGCGGTATAGCCTTAAACCGCAGACCGATCGATTGCATAGAGCGAACTGATTGGTCTTCACCGACCTTTGGTCAATAGTCTGAAACACGCCGTTGACTAGACTGTCACTGAAACAGAGCGAATTGAAAAAGCGTGTGCCCGACGCAGGGCAAAGAGGAGGCACAGATGAGCCTGACCATGACCATCGTAATGTTGATAGCCGGCTGGCTGGCCGTTGCTGCCGCCATGCTGTGGGGCGTGCTGCGGATTTCGCGGCGCCACCATCACCCGGTCGAATCGCCCCCGATTCATAAGCCAGAAAAACAACGCGTGCGCCACGCGACTGCGCACTGAACCTTTACCACGTCGCCTGATATGCCCCCCTGTAGGAGCTGCCGCAGGCTGCGATCTTTTGATCTTTAAAGTCAAAAGATCGTCCGATCGCGGCCCGAGCCTGCGGCAGCTCCTACATAAGGCGAAAGGCAAAAAGGCCGGCTGGACTCCAGGAGTCCAGCCGGCCTTTTGATTTGTTGCAGATTACGCCTGTTGAGCCAGTTTCTTCTGCTTCGTCCGGCGCGACATCATGTTCAGCACCTCAATCGCTGCCGAGAAGGCCATGGCCGCGTATACATAACCTTTCGGTACGTGGGCGCCGAAGCCTTCGGCGATCAGCGTCATGCCGATCATGATCAGGAAGCCCAGAGCCAGCATCACCACCGTCGGGTTGTCGTTGATGAACTTGGCCAGAGGCTCAGCCGCAAACAGCATCACCATCACCGAAACCACTACCGCAATCACCATGATCGGCAAGTGCTCAGTCATGCCCACCGCGGTAATGATGCTGTCGATGGAAAACACCATGTCCAGCATCAGGATCTGACCGATCGCGGCAGCGAAGCCCAGGGTCACGGTCGACGTCGCGGTTTTCGGGTCTTCCGGCGCCGGATCCATGCTGTGATGGATCTCGGTCGTGGCTTTCCACACCAGGAACAGACCACCGGCAATCAGGATCATGTCCTTCCAGGAGAACGCCTGGCCCATGATTTCGATCACAGGTTCGGTCAGTTGCACGATGAAGGCGATGGTGCTCAACAGGGCCAGACGCAGGATCAGCGCCATGCCGATACCGATCCGACGGGCCTTCTGCCGATGCTGCACAGGCAGCTTGTTGGTCAGGATCGAAATAAAGATCAGGTTATCGATGCCGAGCACGATCTCCATCACCACCAGTGTGGCCAATGCAACCCAGGCGGCGGGGCTGGCGGCGAGTTCTAACAGATATTCCATGGGTCAGTCCTGACTCTTTGTAAGACGGTTTAAATGGTCTTGGAGGAAGATTCGGATTTTTCCGCGTCTGCTTCCGGTGCTGCTTTTTTCTCGATCAGGCCGCCAGTGGCGTCGCTGAGCGCTTGTTCCGCGGCTTTGTGCGTGTCGTCGATCGCCTGCTTGGCGCTCTCGGCGGCCTTGCCCATCAACTGCTGGGCGCTTTTCTCGGCCTGATCACAACCGGCCATAAGCAGTAAAGACGTAAACATCAGTGCTGGAATTGTGTATTTCATAAGACTTCCTTCGAATGAACAGACAAGGTCACAGACCACTCGTCGCTGGCTGGGCATTCTAGGGAGTCAAACACTTCAGGAAAATTCGTATTTTTAGCGGCTATACTTCGGTTTATACGAATCCAGATATTCATGCAGGAGCTGCCGCAGGCTGCGATCTTTTGATCTTGTTTTTAAACGTCAAAAGATCGCAGCCTGCGACAGCTCCTACAGGGGAACCGCGTGATGCTCAATTACCGACAACTGCATTACTTCTGGGTGGTCGCCAAGACCGGCAGCATCGTGCGCGCCTGCGAACAGCTGAACCTGACCCCGCAGACCATCAGCGGGCAGATTTCGCTGCTCGAACAGACTTATGGCATCGAACTGTTTCAACGAGTCGGCCGCCAACTGGAGCTGACCGAAGCCGGGCGCCAAGCCCTGCCCTACGCTGAACAGATGTTCCAGTTGGGTGGTGAGCTGGAGCTGATGCTGCGCGCCCAGCCCAATGAACAGCAGATCCTGTTCCGCGTCGGCGTAGCGGATGTGGTGCCCAAATCCATCGTCTATCGCCTGATTGCGCCGACCATGGAGCTGAACGAGCCGCTGCGCATCACCTGCCGCGAAGACAAACTCGAACGTCTGCTGGCGGACCTGGCGATCCAGCGTCTGGACCTGGTGATTTCCGACAGCCCGATGCCCTCGCATCTCGACATCAAGGGCTACAGCCAGAAGCTTGGGGAATGCGGGATCAGTTTCTTCGCCACCGCGCAGCTGGCAGCACAATACGGGCAGGACTTTCCGCGCAACCTCAACGGCGCACCGTTGTTGATTCCCGGCGCGGAAACCGTGGTCCGCAGCCGTTTGCAGCGCTGGTTTGCCGAGCAGCAGATCCAGCCGAAAATCGTTGGGGAATTCGATGACAGCGCCCTGATGCAGGCCTTTGGCCAATCGGGCAGCGGGATTTTCATCGGCCCGAGCGTGATTGCCGATGAAGTCAAACGCCAGTACGGCGTCGAAGTGATTGGCCAGACCGACGCGGTAACCGAGTCGTTCTACGCCATTTCGGTGGAGCGCAAGGTCAAGCACCCCGGCATCGTTGCGATTACCGAAGGTGCCCGACGCGAACTGTTTACCGCGTTATGACGCCTGGGCGCAGGTTTCGCGCGGCTTGAGCGTCATCAGCACCATGGCGAGGAAGACCGACAACAGAATGAATCCGGCTGCAGCGAAGCCGAGAAAGCTCAGACCGGCACTGTCGATCACCCGACCGCCAATCATCGCGCCCAGACCGATTCCGAGGTTGGCCCCGGCGATGTTCAGCGAAGCGGCAAAGGCTGGCGCTTCTGGCGCGGCCTTCATCAGGCGCACATGGCTGACCAGGAACAACGCAGCCTGGGTCACGCCCCAAATGCCCATCGCTACCGCCAGCCCCAGCGGCGAATGAATGTTCGGCACCAGCGAGACCATGCCAGCAATCATGAACGCGCAGAACAGCACTGACGCCCCCAACGGATGACGATCCACCGCACGGCCACCCAGCGAGTTGCCGATCAAACCGACCGCACCAAAGCCCATCAGGCACCAGCCGACCACGGTACCGTTAAACCCGGCCAGACGCTCAAGGATGTCGGCCAGATAGGTGTAGGCGGTGAACATGCCGCTGAACACCAGGATCGATAACACGACATGGCCGATCATCAGCGGGCTGCGCAGGATCTTGAACTGCGAGGCGAAGCTGACCTGATGCTGGTGCAGGCTGGTTTTCGGCAGGTAGACAAACAGCAGCAAGGCCTTGGCGAAGGCGATCACTGCCAGAATCGCAAAGGCACTGCGCCAGCCGAACGCGTCGGAAATCAACGTGCCCACCGGAATGCCGAACACCGTGGCGCAGACGATGCCGAAGCCGATCTTGGCGATGGCGCGGCCGGCGTAATCCGGACCGACGATGTCCACCGCGGTCTCACTGGCCAGCGCCCAGAACACCGGCAGGCCGAGCGCCGGAATCAGTCGGGCGATGGCCATGACCCAGATGTTCGGTGCCAGCGCTGCCACGGTGTTGGCCAGGCCGAACATGATCAGAATGGTGATGAACAGCTTGCGCCGCTCGAAGCGGGCGAAATACGCGGTCAGGAATGGACCGAACATCGCCACCGTGAACGCGAATAGCGTCACCAGCAGACCGGCCTGCGGGATGGTTACCGCCAGGTCGCGGGCAATCGCCGGCAGCAGGCCGACAATAACGAACTCCGTGGTCAGCACCGTGAATCCGGCGGCGGACAACAGAAGGATGGGCAACAGCATGAGCAACTCCAGCAAAACGACGACACCAGCGATGACCGAACGGCCCGCTGGCAACTATTAAAATGAGGATGGCGAATCTTAACAGAGTGTTTCGGCACTGACTTGCACAAACCTGCCGACTTGCCGATCAATCGGGTGGCAGATCGTCACACACCTGAAGGATCAGGCCTACGCTGTGATAAAGTCCGCGCCCTGAAAAACGTACACCCTATTCAGCGGCCTGTTTAACAGCGTTGATGGCGCGTCAGCCCTTTCGGTTCGTGCCGGTGACCTGCCCCCGATGTATCACCGGTTTCACGCAACCTTGCACCCTATAAAAAATCAGAGATGCCGTTATGACCGCTTCTTCCCCTTCTCTATTGCAACGCCTGAAAAACCTCAGCCTGGTCACGCAGATCCTGATCGGCCTGATTGCCGGTATCGCCTTGGCGCTGTTCGCCCCGGAAGCGGCGAAAGGTTCTGCGTTTATCGGCAAAGTGTTTGTCTCGGCGCTGAAAGCCGTGGCACCGATTCTGGTGTTCGTGCTGGTGATGGCGTCGATTGCCAACCACAAGCATGGTCAGGAAACCCACATCCGGCCGATCCTGTTCCTGTACCTGCTCGGCACCTTCGCGGCAGCCGTGGTGGCGGTTGTCGCCAGCATGGCATTCCCCTCCCATCTGGTGCTGTCCACCGATAACGTGGCGGTCACCGCACCGGGGGGCATCGCCGAGGTCCTGCAAAGCCTGCTGCTGAGCGTGGTCGACAACCCGGTCAGCGCGCTGATGAACGCCAATTTCATCGGCATTCTGGCCTGGGCGATCGGCATGGGCGTCGCCATTCGCCATGCCGGTGACACCACGCGTGAAGTGCTGGGCGACCTGTCCAACGGCGTGACCGTGATCGTGCGCGTGGTGATTCGCTTCGCCCCGCTGGGCATTTTCGGCCTGGTGGCCTCGACCCTCGCCACCTCGGGCTTCGGCGCGCTGATCGGTTACGCGCACCTGCTGGCGGTGCTGCTGGGCTGCATGCTGTTCGTGGCGCTGGTGATGAACCCGCTGATCGTGTTCTGGAAACTGCGTCGCAACCCGTACCCGCTGACCCTCAAGTGCCTGCGTGAAAGCGGCATCACCGCGTTTTTCACCCGCAGTTCGGCGGCGAACATTCCGGTCAACCTGGAATTGAGCAAGCGCCTGGGCCTGCATGAAGACACCTACTCGGTGTCGATCCCGCTGGGCGCAACCATCAACATGGCCGGCGCGGCGATCACCATCACCGTGTTGACCCTGGCCGCCGTGCACACGCTGGGCATTGCCGTGGATATTCCGACTGCGATCCTGCTCAGCGTCGTGGCGGCGATCTGTGCCTGCGGTGCCTCGGGCGTGGCCGGCGGCTCGCTGCTGCTGATCCCGCTGGCGTGCAGCCTGTTCGGCATTCCGAGCGAAATTGCCATGCAGGTGGTGGCGGTCGGTTTCATCATCGGTGTGCTGCAGGATTCGGCGGAAACCGCGCTGAACTCGTCCACCGACGTACTGTTTACCGCAGCGGCTTGTTTGGGTGAGGAAGAGAAAATTCAGCGTTCTGCTTGAAGATCAACAGATCGCAGCCTTCGGCAGCTCCTACAGGAAACGCATTCAAATGTAGGAGCTGCCGAAGGCTGCGATCTTTTGATTCACCCAACAAAAAGCCCGCCAAGGCACAAACCTTGGCGGGCTTTTTTGTTGCCGGGTGTTTTAGTACGCGCCCATGTAATCGCGTTTACCCACTTCAACACCGTTGTGACGCAGCAGCGCGTAGGTGGTGGTGACGTGGAAGAAGAACTGCGGCAGACCGTAGCTCAGCAGGTAGGCCTGGCCACTGAAGCGCTTCTCTTTCGGGGTGCCCGGGCGGGTAACGATTTCGATGCCTTCCTTGCCGTTGATCTGCTCCGGCTTGATCTCGCCGATGTAGGCCAGGACCTTGGCGATCAACGCCTGCAGTTCGGCGAAGGTGGTTTCGGTATCGTCATATTTCGGGATTTCGACTTCGGCCAGACGCGAGGAAACGCCCTTGGCGAAGTCGACCGCGATCTGCACCTGACGCACCAGCGGGAACATGTCCGGGTACAGGCGCGCTTGCAGGAAGGCGTTCGGGTCGATGTTTTTCTCGGTGGCGTGGGCTTCAGCCTTTTTCAGGACATCGCTCAGGGCGTTGAGCATTTGTTGAAAAACCGGGACGGATGCGGCGTACAGGGAAATGGTCATGGCAGTCTCGTGTGGTGGCTGGGTGGAACGTGGAGGCGATTATAGCCATGCTTGATGACCACACGGCTTGCCTTTTGTTAGCCAAGGATTAGGCTAGGCGCCTTCGACTGCAGAGGGAACGCGCGATGACTACCGAACTTGAAACCACCACCGACGAACCCCGGCTCAACGCCACGGAAATCCGCATCCTGGGTTCGCTGATCGAGAAACAGGCCACCAGCCCGGAAACCTACCCGCTGACCCTCAATGCGCTGGTGCTGGCCTGCAATCAGAAAACCAGCCGCGAGCCGGTGATGAACCTGACCCAGGGTCAGGTCGGCCAGAGCCTGCGGGCGCTGGAAAGCCACGGTTACACCAAACTGGTCATGGGCAGCCGCGCCGATCGCTGGGAGCACAAGCTCGACAAGGCGCTGGAACTGGTGCCGGCCCAGGTGATTCTCACCGGGCTGATGTTTCTGCGCGGCCCGCAGACCGTCAACGAGCTGCTGACCCGCAGCGGCCGCATGCATGACTTCGAAGATGCCGAGCAAGTGGTGCATCAGCTTGAACGCCTGATCGCGCGCGGGCTGGCGGTGTTGATCCCGCGTCAGGCCGGTCAGCGCGAAGACCGTTACACCCATGCACTGGGCGATCCAGCGGACATCGAGGCGATTCTGGCCGCGCGGCAGAATCCCGGGGAGCGCTCAAATAGCGGCGTTTGCGTTGAGCGCATCGAAGAGCTGGAAGCACGGATTGCCGCGCTGGAAGAGCGCCTGGCCCGCCTCGAATAATCACCATAATCCCTTGTAGGAGTGAGCCTGCTCGCGATTGCGGTGGCTCATTCAGAAATTCATTGCCTGACCGGCCGCCATCGCGAGCAGGCTCACGCCTACATGGGATCTACGGGTTATTCACCCTCCCAGTAATCCACTCCGTCCGCCTGCCGCGCCACGGCAACAAAGCCTGACGCGTTACCCTCGGCATCGACCTTGAAATTGTCCATCACCACGTATTTGTTGGAGTCCGGGTATTCACAGATGTCCGGCTGCTGCTGGGTGCTGACCGCCAGATAACGCAGCTCCGCGTCGCTGGTGTTGATGATCTGATGCGCCATTTCGGGACCACCGGGTGGGCAGGCAATCACATCGCCCGCACGGATCGCAAAGCGTTCGGCACCCAGCCGCACCTCGCCCTCGCCGGCCACCACATAGAACATCTCCTCATTGACCCGATGGCTGTGAAACGGACTGCCGCGCATGCCCGGCGGCAG
Organism: Pseudomonas serboccidentalis; assembly: GCF_028830055.1. NCBI lineage: Bacteria > Pseudomonadati > Pseudomonadota > Gammaproteobacteria > Pseudomonadales > Pseudomonadaceae > Pseudomonas > Pseudomonas serboccidentalis. The sequence goes on along the minus strand of NZ_CP101655.1, from coordinate 2,535,694 downwards.
GGCGTACAGCCGATAGCCGAGTTTCTGCGCGCCCAGCTGCTGGCCGACGCGCGCCATGCGCTGCTGATAGCGGCCCGCGGTTTCGCCTTCGGGAGCGAGAGCTTCGGGCAGGGGTTCGAGTTCGACCTGGTGCAGGTTGAGGATGGGCGGATGCATGGGGGAGCCTCGATCACGGTTTTTATGAGGGGCAAGTCTTTGCTTGCTGATGCCGCAGTATAGGCAAGGATGTCTGATCGAAAACCGAGCCGCGACCTTCGCGAGCAAGCTCGCACACAGTAGAACGCATTTCAACGTGGGAGCGAGCTTGCTCGCGAAGGGGCCGGATAGCTAAACGCAAAAATCAATAATCAGCTACGAGCAAAGTTCACCGCCGCCACAAACTGCTCTTCCGTCGGCCGCACACCCGTGTACAGGACAAACTGCTCCAGCGCCTGGATCGCAATCACCTCCAGCCCGGTGATGACTTTCTTGCCCTCGGCCCGACCGCGCACGATCAGCGGCGTTTCCGACGGGATCGCCACCACATCGAACACCGTGTCGGCAGCCTTGATCACTTCAGGCTCGAACGCCAGTTGCCCCGCCTCCGGCCCGCCGTCCATGCCCACCGGCGTCACGTTGATCAGCATCTGCGGGCGTTCTTCGCCGAGTTCCGCCTGCCAGCGATAGCCCAGCGACTCCGCCAATGCCCGGCCAGCGCGTTCGTTGCGCGCAACGATCAAACCGTTTTTGTAGCCGCCATCGCGCAAGGCGCTGGCCACGGCTTTGGCCATGCCGCCACTGCCGCGCAGGGCGAACGTGGTGTCTTGCGGCACCGCGTGGGTTTCCAATAACTGCGCGATGGCGATGTAGTCGGTGTTGTAGGCCTTGAGGTGACCCTGGGTGTTGACGATAGTGTTGATCGACTGGATCGCCGCGGCGGATGCATCCAGCTCATCGACCAACGCGATGCACGCTTCCTTGAACGGCATCGACACGCCGCAACCGCGAATCCCCAGCGCGCGAATCCCGGCCACTGCACCCGGCAAATCCTGACTGCTGAACGCCTTGTAATAGAAGTTCAGACCCAACTGCTCATACAAATGGTTATGAAACCGCAGACCGAAATTCCCGGGGCGCCCGGACAGGGACATGCACAGCTGGGTGTCTTTGTTGGGATTCATCTGCATGAAACTTCTCCTTCAAACGGACTTTCGGATGGACGGAGTTAGCCATTCCATCGGGTTCTGAACGATCATAAATGCCTGTCTGCAACGGGCCGCGTGCCTCTTTGACCCGTCGGTAAAGAAGCCGGTACAGACCTTACACAAAATTTACCCAGCGGCCGTGCTGATTTTCAGAAATTCGCTGTCATAGAAGTATCCCCGCGACAACTTTGGGCCTGGTGCAGGCCCGGACGCCGGGTCGAAGAACCGAGGAATTATCATGATTCGTAAACTCCCCATCGTGGCCTTGTTGATTGGTGCATTCGCTATCACAGGTCAGGCAGAAGCCCACGGCGGTGGCTGGCAAGGCCCGGCGGTATTTGGCGCGATCGTCGGCTCGGCCATCATCGGCTCGGCGTTGATCAACCAGGACCGGCCGGTCTACGTTCAACAGCCTGTTTACGCTCAACCGGCACCGGTTTACGTGCAACAACCGCCGCCACCGGTCTACTACCAGCCTGCGCCGGTGTACGTTCAACAACCGGTTTATGTGCCAGGTCCGGTTTATTACGGCCCGCCACGCGGCTACTACGGTCGACCACACGGTTACTACGGTGGCCCGCGCTGGTAATCACCCATCAAGCCCCGCTTTTATAGCGGGGCTTTTTTTGACCGTCGGTCGGACAAAGTCTGAAAAAATCTGGTGAAGGTCGCTGTCGGGACAGTTTGAACCGTTAAAGTCGGCATGATGGACTTGACCGTTGGGGGCAAAACACAGAACGGTCATCTATTTGTCATGACGGAACCGCAATCTGAATCCGTCCGTAAACAACAGGTTGATAAAAACAAGGACGACTCATGCCTACACAAAATCCGCACCGCATCGTCGGCTTATGCACCTCCAGCAAGGTGTACAACGCGCTGACCGAACTCAAGCACCTGGAAGGCCACCGCTGCGCCAAGTTTCTTTCGCTATTGGCCGAGAATCTCGTGCACAAGGGTTTGCTCAACGAGCGCGAAGTGGTGCACATGCTGGACCAGGTTGTCGACTGAAACAGTCCTCACCACCATCAATGACCACTATCGAACGCGTTGATTGTCCCTGAGCGCGGCGAATCCATAAGGTAGCTCCATAGATGGATGGAGGTACTTGTCATGGCTCAGGTTCAAATCATGTCGGTGGTCGGTAGCGCCGTTCCCGCCTCCCTCAGAGCGCTGGGGTTGCTCGCCTGCTGGTATCTGGTGCGCGACGGCGAGCCGATCAGCGGCCCGCTCACTTCGCTGCCCGCGGCGCAGGCCCTGTCGCAGCAATTGGTCAGCACCCCGTTCGATGCTTAAGGCAACTGGACTTTCGGTTTGGTCTCGATGAACAGCGCCCAACTCGACATGAACAGCGCGGCGATCAGCGGCCCGATCACGAAACCGTTGAGGCCGAACACCGCCAGGCCGCCGAGGGTCGAGATCAGAATCATGTAATCGGGCATGCGCGTGTCCTTGCCTACCAGAATCGGGCGCAGCACGTTGTCGACCAAGCCGATCACGAACACCCCGAACAACGCCAGCACCACGCCCTGCCAGATCATCCCGCTGAGCAAGAAGTAAAGCGCCACCGGCGCCCAGACGATCCCCGCCCCCACCGCTGGCAACAGCGACAGAAAGCCCATCAACACCGCCCACAGCAACGCGCTGGGGATGTCGAGAAACCAGAAAATCGCCCCGCCCAATGTCCCCTGAGTGATCGCCACCACCAGGTTGCCCTTCACCGTTGCGCGCACCACCCGGTTGAACTTCAACTGCAAACGCCGCTTGTGACTCTCTTCCAGCGGCACGGCGGTACGGACCTTGCGCACCAGTTCGGGGCCATCACGCAGAAAGAAAAACAGCAGGTACAGCATGATGCCGAAGCTGACCACGAACTCGAACGTGCCCTGGCCGAAACTGAAGGCTTGAGTGGCCAGCACCTGGCTGCCTTGCATTGACGCCTTGACGATTTTCTCGCGCAGCTCGTTGAGTTCGCCCATGCCGAAGCGGTCGAGCAAATGCTGAAAGTACGGTGGCAGGCTGTGTTTGAACTGCGCCAGATAGGCGCCGATGTCCAGCTGGCCGCTTTCGATGTTGTGGTACAGCGTCGCGCCTTCCTGAACCAGCAACACACTGAGGATGATCACCGGCAAAATCGCGATGACCAGGCAAATGCCCAACGTACAGAGCGCCGTCAGGTTGCGTTGCGGGCCGAATTTGAGCTGCAACCGGCGTTGCATCGGCGCAAACAGAATGCCGAGGATCACCGCCCAGAACACCGCGCCGTAGAACGGCAGCAGAACCCAGATGAAGGCGACCGTCACCAACAGCAGCAACACGGTGAGGGATTTGAATTGCAGGGTTTTCTCGTTCATGTCCGATCCAGGTCAGTCAGGCGTCTCGCACGCCTCGAACCTTAGTCCGCCGGGGCGCGCGCGAGTGCCATCTTTGTTCATGGAGCATAGTTGCCGATCGCGACCAGCATTCAACGCACCGGCAGCCTTGACGAGCAGAGAATCTCTTGTCGGTGGACACACCGTTGAGTGCAAAGGTAGATCCAGATCAATAAACCCTGGTTGCAACTGCACTACCCTGCCGCGCTTTTGCGACCGATGCCGCCATGATCCCCGACCTCCCCCACGCCGCCCCGGAGCTGCTCGCCCCCGCTGGCACCCTGAAGAACATGCGCTATGCCTTCGCCTACGGCGCCGATGCGGTCTACGCCGGCCAGCCGCGTTACAGCCTGCGGGTGCGCAACAACGAGTTCGACCACGCCAACCTCGCCCTCGGTATTCGCGAAGCGCAGGCGCAGGGCAAGCGTTTCTATGTGGTGGTCAACATCGCCCCGCACAACGCCAAGCTGAAGACCTTCCTCAAGGACCTGGCGCCCGTGATCGAGATGGCGCCGGACGCGCTGATCATGTCCGACCCGGGGCTGATCATGCTGGTGCGCCGGCATTTTCCGCAGATGCCGATCCACCTCTCGGTGCAGGCGAATACGGTGAACTGGGCGAGCGTCGAGTTCTGGCAACAACAGGGGCTGAGCCGGATCATCCTCTCGCGGGAATTGTCGCTGGAGGAAATCGGCGAAATCCGCGAGCAGGTGCCGGGCATGGAGCTGGAAGTGTTCGTTCACGGTGCGCTGTGCATGGCCTACTCCGGGCGCTGCCTGCTGTCGGGCTACATGAACAAGCGCGACGCCAACCAGGGCACCTGCACCAACGCTTGCCGCTGGAAATACTCGGCGCAGGAGGCCACGGAAAATCAGCTCGGCGAGATCGTGCAGACCTTCCAGCCGGAGCCGACGCTGGGCATCGGCGCGCCGACCGATCAGGTGTTCCTGCTGCAGGAAGCCAATCGCCCGGACGAACTGATGCCCGCCTTCGAGGACGAGCACGGCACCTACATCATGAACGCCAAGGATCTGCGCGCGGTGCAGCACGTCGAACGCCTGACCCGCATGGGCGTGCATTCGCTGAAGATCGAAGGTCGCACCAAGTCGCACTTCTATTGCGCGCGCACCACGCAGGTCTATCGCCGGGCGATCGACGATGCGGTGGCTGGGCGCGAATTCGATCGCAGCCTGATGACCGATCTGGAATCACTGGCGCAGCGCGGCTACACCGAGGGTTTCCTGCGCCGGCATGTGCATGACGAATACCAGAACTATCAGCACGGCAGCTCGGTGTCGGAGCGCCAGCAATTCGTCGGTGAGTTGACCGGCGAACGCCGCGACCGACTGGCCGAGGTCAAGGTGAAGAACCGCTTTGCACTGGGCGACCATCTGGAGCTGATGACGCCCAAGGGCAACTTTCACTTCGATCTGCACCAGTTGCAGAACCTTAAAGGTGAAGTGATCGAAATTGCGCCGGGGGACGGGCACACGGTGTACCTGCCGATTCCGGATGCAGTGGATTTGCGCTTTGGCTTGTTGATGCGTGACCTGACTTCCTGAATCCCTCCCTGTAGGAGCTGCCGCAGGCTGCGATCTTTTGATCTTGTTTTTTCAATAAAAAAATCAACAGATCGCAGCCTGCGGCAGCTCCTACAGAGGGCATGATGCGCGTAGCGGGATCATGCAAATTCTTCGCGCAACATCGCCACAAACGCCTCACGCGCCGGGTGTACCCCGGCGTTTTCATGCCAGTAGAACAGGTTGTCGATGGCCGTCAGCTCGGGGAATTCATAGCCGACACACCCGGCCCCCTTGGCGTACTGCTCGAACACGCCTTTGGGCACCAGTGCGACCCCGGCACCGGCACTCACGCAACCGACAATCGCCCCATAACTCGCCAGGCTGACAATCGGCAGCGCCTGCCCCTGACGCAACAACCAGTGCTCCAGCGCCGCCCGATACGGGCAGCCCTGCGGCCACATGAACACGGTTTTGTCCTGCAGATCATGGATGTCGCGCACCGGCCCGAATGACGTCGAGGCAATCAACAGCAGTTCTTCGCGGTACATCGGCGTGCGTTTGAGCTGTGAGCGCTCGACGTCCACCGCAACGATGGCGCCGTCGAGGCGATGGTTGACGGTGTCGTCGAGCAACTGGCCCCAGGTGCCGGTGGTCAACTCCAGCGCCACTTGCGGGTAGCGCTGGTGAAATTTCGCCAACAGCCGCGGCAAACGCCCGGTGGCCGAGGACTCGATGGCGCCGATACGCAGCGGGCCGGACGGCTCGGCGGCAGGATCGAGCGCACGCTTGGCTTCGGTGGTCAGCGCCAGAATCTTTTCGGCATACGCCAGAAATGTCTGCCCCGCCGGGCTGATCCGCAGCCCGCGCCCCTCGCGCAGAAACAGCGCCACACCGAGTTCCGCCTCCAGCGCCTTGATCCGCGCGGTGATGTTCGACGGCACGCAAAACAACTTTTCCGCGGCCCGGGTAATGCTGCCCTCATCGGCCACGGACTTGAACATGCGGATCTGCGCCAGCTCCATATTCATCACTCAAAGTGAACATTAAGCACAGTATAAGTCAGTTGTGGCGAATGATTGCCCGACCGGATACTCGGCGCATCAACCCCTCTGGTGCGCCCATCATGCCGTCCCCCTCCTCCTTGAAAATCGTCCTGGCCATGGCGTTCGTGGTCGGCTGCTGGGCCTATTCGCCGACCGGCATTCACCTCGGCCTGCACGCTTATGAGCCCGGGCATCTGGCGTTGCTGCGGTTTCTGCTGGCGTCGCTGTTCATGGCCGCGATTGCAGCGTTCAAGGGCATTCGCCTGCCGCAGCGGCGCGATGTGCCGATGCTGTTCGCGTTGGGATTCTTCGCCGTCAGCCTGCATCACGTGGCGCTGAACATCGGCCAGCAAAGCGTCAGTGCCGGCGCCTCCAGCGTACTGGCGCAGTCGAGCCCGTTGTTCAGCACATTGCTGGCGCGATACGTGTTCAAGGATCAGGTCAGTGCCTGGCGCTGGGGGTGTGTGCTGCTGGGGCTGATCGGCGTGGTGATCGTGGTCAGCGCTGATCGCGGCCTGGGGCAGATCGACGCGCATGGCTTGCTGATCCTGCTGGCGGCGCTGTCGTGGAGCATTTATTTCGCCCTGCAAAAACATCACGCCCGGCGTTACGACGGCTTTAGCCTGGCGTGTTACGCGGTGTGGTCGGGGACGTTGCTGTTACTGATTTACCTGCCGGGGCTGAGCGACGCGGTGCTGAAGGCGCCGTTGCGGGTGCAATGGGCGGTGCTGGCGCTGGGGGTGTTTCCCAGTGCGCTGGCTTATCTGGCCTGGGGGTTTGTGCTCAAGCATGTGGACTTGAGCCGGGCGACGATGACCCTGTACCTGATCCCGCCGACGGCGATGGGCATTGCTTCGCTGGGTCTGGGCGAGCGGCCGACCCTGATGGTGCTGGTGGGGTCGGTGGTGGTGTTGATCAGTGTGCTGGCGCTGAATCTGGAGCGGCGGGCGGTGGTGCGAACGGTTGAGGTCTGAGCCTGGATTTTTACTGAGGCTGATGACCTCTTCGCGAGCAAGCTCCCACATTTGGACTGCATTCCTCTGTGGGAGCGAGCCCGCTCGCGACCAGTGGCAATCAGCCTTGCGCACCGAAGCGGTCGCGGCTGTTAGTCAGGTGCAGCCACATGGCCGCGCGCGCGGCATCCGGATCCTGGCGCTTGATCGCATTCAAGATCGCCTCGTGCTCCAGATGGGCCAACTGTCCCAGCTTGCTCAAATCCGCTGCACCGCGCTCGGCAGCGTTGAGTCGTTGACGCGGAATCATCGCGTTGCCCAGGTGCTGCATGATTTCGCTGAAGCAGACGTTGCCGGTGGCTTCGGCGATCAGCAGATGAAAACGTCGATCGGCCTCGACGCAACTGTCGTTGCTGTCCAAAAGGCGCTGATAGTCATCCAGCGCCTGACGCATTTGCAGCAATTGCTGTTCGCTGCGCCGTTGCGCCGCCAACGCGGCCGCCTGCGTCTCCAGGCCCATGCGCAATTCAAGAATGCTGCGCACGCCGAGCGCGGTATCGACATTCAGGCGCAAGCCCTGCTCGGCAGCGCGCTCGATGACGAATGTGCCGATGCCGTGCCGCGTCTCGACCAGTCCCGACGCCTGCAATTTGGAAATCGCCTCGCGCACCACCGTGCGACTGACGCCGTGCTCCTGGACGATGGCGTTCTCCGACGGCAGCTTGTCGCCGGGCGACATCTGGCCGAGCAGGATGCTCTGGGTCAGTTTCTCCACCAGATCATGCGCAAGGTTATGCGCACGTTTGCGGGCAGGGGCGTCGAGTTCTTCTTGCATGGTCGTTTCCGGTCATCGGGGCTTGCGGATCGTAGCATTGCGCAATGGCAGACGAGATTGATTTTAGCGTTGAAATAACCCTCAACTTGTATGACAACACTCAATAAAACCAAAAATCTCGCACACGTCAGGCCGAACACCTGCTTGAGGCTCAGCCTCGAATGATTGTGACGCACGACCGCAACAGCCAACAAAACCTAACAAATACGGGACAAATCGATAAAAAGGCATAAAAAATTTGCCCGCCAGGCAAATTTAATCGTTCTCCCCCACTTGTAGGACAAAAAATCTCAGTTGTATGATGTCTATCAACAACGCAGCACCCAGCCCTACCCCGCATAAAAATAATCAGTGGGAGAAAACCAAGTGAAAACCTCCGTCTCCGGGATGAACGAGGGCGTCGACTCGACACTCGCCTCTGCCATCTCGAAAGTGAAACGCCACGTCCTGCCGCTCTTCGTGATCATGTTCATCGTCAATTACATTGACCGGGTGAACATCGGTTTCGTCCGCACCCACATGGAACACGATCTGGGCATTGGTGCCGCCGCCTACGGCTTCGGTGCCGGCCTGTTCTTCATCGGTTACGCGCTGTTCGAAGTCCCGTCCAACATGCTCTTGCAGAAAGTCGGCGCGCGTATCTGGCTGACCCGCATCATGCTCACCTGGGGTCTGGTCGCCGCCGGCATGGCGTTCATCCAGAACGAAACGCACTTTTACATCCTGCGTTTCCTGCTCGGCGTGGCCGAGGCCGGGTTCTTTCCCGGGGTGATCTACTACTTCACCCGCTGGCTGCCGGGAGCCGAACGCGGCAAGGCGATCGCGATTTTCCTCAGCGGTTCGGCAGTCGCCTCGCTGATCTCCGGCCCGCTGTCCGGCCTGCTGTTGCAGATCAACGGCCTGGGCATGCACGGCTGGCAGTGGATGTACTTCATCGAAGGGATGTTTTCGGTCGGGCTCTGTGTGTTCGTCTGGTTCTGGCTCGATGCCAAACCCCACGACGCCAAATGGCTGACCCGCGCCGAACAGGATGCGCTGGTCACGGCCATCGACGATGAACAGAAGGCCCGCGAAGCCGCGACGCCGATCCGGCCATCGATGGGCAAACTGCTCAAGGACCGGCAGATCATTCTGTTTTGCCTGATCTACTTTTTCATCCAGTTGACGATCTACGCCGCAACGTTCTGGCTGCCTAGCATCATCAAGAAAATGGGCGAAATGAGTGACTTCCAGGTCGGGTTGTTCAACTCGATTCCGTGGTTGCTGTCGATCATCGGCATGTACGCCTTCGCAGCCTTCTCGGCCAAGTGGAAGCACCAGCAGGCCTGGGTGGCGACCGCGCTGTTGATCGCGGCGGCGGGAATGTTCATGTCCACCACCGGCGGGCCGATCTTCGCCTTTGTCGCGATCTGTTTTGCGGCACTGGGCTTCAAATCCGCTTCGTCACTGTTCTGGCCGATTCCGCAGGCGTATCTGGACGCGCGGATCGCCGCAGCGGTGATTGCGCTGATCAATTCGGTGGGCAACCTCGGCGGCTTCGTCGCGCCGACCACTTTCGGCCTGCTCGAAGAGCACACCGGCTCGATTCAAGGCGGTCTCTACGGTTTGGCCGCGACCTCGATCATCGCCGCAATCATCGTCTTCGCCGCGCGCACCACCCCCAAGTCCGCTGCTGACCTCGCCGTGGCCGAAGCCGCGGCGAAACACGCCTGACTTCTGTTTTGATGAATGCTGACAAGGATAAAAACATGACTGCACACGACACCGCCAAAGCACCGATCATCACTGACATGCAGGTCATTCCGGTGGCCGGTCACGACGGCATGCTGCTCAATCTGAGCGGCGCCCATGGGCCGTTTTTCACCCGCAACATCGTCATTCTCAAAGACAACGCCGGTCACACCGGCGTCGGTGAAGTGCCCGGTGGCGAACGCATCCGCCAGACGCTGGAAGACGCCCGCAGCCTGGTGATCGGCAGCCCCATCGGCAACTATCAGAGAATCCTCAATCAGGTGCGCCAGACCTTCGCCGAGCGTGATGCCGGCGGTCGTGGCCTGCAGACGTTCGACCTGCGCATCACCATCCACGCCGTCACCGGGCTCGAAGCCGCCCTGCTCGACTTGCTCGGCCAATACCTCGACGTACCGGTTGCGGCATTGCTCGGCGAAGGCCAGCAACGCAATGAAGTGAAGATGCTCGGTTATCTGTTCTACGTTGGCGATCAGCGCGAAACCAGCCTCGCCTACCGCCGCGAACCGGACGCCGATAACGACTGGTTCCGCGTGCGACACGAGAAGGCCATGACCGCCGAAGCGGTGGTGCGCCTGGCCGAAGCCGCCCAAGCGAAATACGGCTTCAAGGACTTCAAACTCAAGGGCGGCGTACTCAGTGGCGATGCGGAAATCGAAGCCGTGACAGCGCTGGCCGAACGCTTCCCGGACGCGCGCATCACCCTTGATCCGAACGGCGCCTGGTCACTGAAAGAAGCGATCCGCCTGTGCCGCGACCAGCATCACGTGCTGGCTTACGCCGAAGACCCGTGCGGTGCGGAAAACGGTTACTCAGGGCGCGAAGTCATGGCCGAATTCCGCCGCGCCACCGGGCTGAAGACGGCGACCAACATGATCGCCACCGACTGGCGCGAGATGGGCCACGCGATCCAGTTGCAGTCGGTGGACATTCCGCTGGCCGACCCGCACTTCTGGACCATGCAGGGCTCGGTGCGTGTCGCGCAGTTGTGCCATGAGTGGGGGCTGACCTGGGGTTCGCACTCCAACAACCACTTCGATATCTCCCTGGCGATGTTTACCCATGTCGCGGCGGCGGCACCGGGTGACATCACCGCCATCGACACCCACTGGATCTGGCAGGACGGCCAGCGCCTGACCAAGGCGCCGCTACAGATTGTCGACGGCTGTGTGCAGGTGCCAACCAAACCGGGGCTGGGCGTGGAGCTGGACATGGATCAACTGGCCAAGGCCCACGAACTCTACAAAGGCATGGGCCTCGGCGCACGGGATGACAGCGTGGCGATGCAGTTCTTGATTCCGGGGTGGACGTTCGATAACAAGCGGCCGTGCCTGGTGCGTTGATGCGCTGCTGATGCTTCCCCTGTAGGAGCTGCCGCAGGCTGCGATCTTTTGATCTTGATCTTCAAAAATCAAAGTCAAAAGATCGCAGCCTGCGGCAGCTCCTACAAGGGTTTTGTGTCAGGCAGTGATTTGTAGCAGCCACTGTTTGAACGCCGTCATCGCCGCCGTTTCCGACCGCGATTGCAACCGCGTCAGCCAATAGCTGCCGGTGGTGATTTCAATCGCAAACGGCTGGCGAATCACGTCCGCCGCCAGTTGCCGGGCGAACATCAACGGCGGCGCCAGCGCCACCCCGCTGCCCTGCAGCGCGGCCTCCATCATCGCCAGCGATGAGTCGAACACAATGCTCTGCGGCGGTGCCGCGTGGGTCGCCAGGCCGGCAGCGTGAAACCATTCCGGCCATTCATCGGTGCGATAGGAGCGCAGCAAGCGCTGCTGCAGCAGATCCCCCGGCGTGTGCAGTTGCCGGGCGATTTCCGGCACGCACAGCACCGACAGTGGAGCGTCGAGCAGTCGCGTGGCCTCGATGCCATGCCACGCCCCGGCACCGAAACGAATCGCATAATCCAGCCCTTCGGCAGCGACGTCGACCCGATTGTTGTGCGTCGACAGGCGCAAGTCGACCAGCGGATGTTTCGCCTCAAAGTCCGCCAGCCGCGGCAACAACCAGCCGACCGCGAACGTCCCCACCGCCCCGACGGTCAACGTTTCGCGGTATTGTCCACCGGCCAGACGTTCGAGCATCTGCGCAATGTGATCGAACGAGGTCGTCAGCACCGGCAACAGGGTTTCGCCTTCACCGGTGAGCATCAGCCCGCGTGGCAGGCGCTTGAACAGGGTGACGTTGAGTTGCGCTTCGAGGCTTTTGACCTGATGGCTCACCGCCGCCTGGGTCACGCACAGCTCCACGGCGGCACGGGTAAAGCTCAGATGCCGCGCCGAAGCTTCGAACGCGCGCAGTGCATTGAGCGGCAATTGAGGTCGAATCATGCCCAGTCCCAAATTTTTCTAATGGCTCATGCGAAATTTCATCGTTTGCCGATTGCGTCCGCACTGCCTAAATTGACGGCGCTGATCAGCCGCCCAACAGGAAAATCGCCCGCAGTGTAGCGGGATAACACCATCAACACTCATGGAGAGTGGTTCACTCATGTCCTTCGTCAATCCGAGTAAAGTCATTTCCTGCAGTGCCTTTGGCCTGCTTTTCGGCGCTACCGCGTGCATCGCCGCCACGCCCACCGACGAGCAACTGCAAGCCGTGGTGAAAAACGCCGTGACCCCGGTGATGCAGCAACAGCACATCCCTGGTCTGGCAGTTGCGATCACGGTTAACGGTCAAGCGCATTACTTTAACTACGGCGTTGCGGCCAAGGACACCGGGCAAGCGGTCAGCGAAAACACCCTGTTTGAAGTCGGCTCGGTGAGCAAGACCTACACCGCGACACTCGCCGGTTACGCACAAGCCATCGGCAAACTGGAGTTCTCCGACAAGGCCAGCCAGCACTGGCCCGAGCTGAAAGGCAGCGCTTTTGATCACATCAGCCTGCTGCAACTGGGCACCTACAGCGCCGGCGGCCTGCCACTGCAATTCCCGGAGGCTGCGGATTCTTCCGACAAAATGCTCGGCTATTACCAACAGTGGAAACCGACCTTTCCGGCCGGCAGCCATCGCCTCTACTCCAATCCGAGCATCGGCCTGTTCGGTTACCTGGCCGCAAAAAGTCTCGGCCAGCCGTTCAATCAGGTCATGACCGAAACCCTGCTGCCGAAACTCGGGCTCAAGCACACCTTCCTGTCGGTGCCGGCGTCTGAACAAAAGCTCTACGCCCAGGGCTACGACAAGAACAACAAACCGATTCGAGTCAGCCCCGGCGCCCTCGATTCCGAAGCCTACGGCGTGAAAACCAGCACCGCCGACCTGCTGCAATACGTCGAGGCCAACCTCAACACCGCCAAACTCGAAACACCCCTGCAAAAAGCCATCGCCCTTACCCACACCGGTTACTACACCATCGGCGACATGACCCAGGGTCTGGGCTGGGAACGCTACCCCTACCCGATCAGCCTCGAACGTCTGCAAGCCGGCAACTCCACGGAAATGACGATGCAAGCGCACAAGGTCAAATGGCTGGCCTCGCCACAGCCGGAACCGGCCAATGTGCTGTACAACAAAACCGGCGCCACCGGCGGCTTCGGTGCGTACGTGGCCTTCGTGCCGTCGAAAGACCTCGGCATCGTGATTCTGGCGAACAAGAACTACCCGAACGCGGAGCGAGTGAAGATTGCGCATAGCATCTTCAGCGCGCTGACTGACTGAAGCACAAAAGAAGGCAATAAAAATGGGCGACCTGCAGAGGTCGCCCATTTTTTGTTTCAGGTCGCTGGATCAATCATCCGGCATTTCCGGTGGCTTGCTCGGTTTCGCCGGTTTGGTCGCCTTGGCGCCCTTCTCGCCTTTCTTGGTCGTCGGTTCGGTGGTTGCAGGGGCTGCAACCGTTGGCGGCGCGATGTCTTTTTCGCTCGCCGGTAGCGCATCAACCGTGTCGAAGACTTTCTTCAAGTCCACAGATTTTGCTTCATCGCCCGAGGCCGAGAGTTTGGTCTCGCCGTCCTTGCCGAGCAGGAACACTTTCGGGTACGCCCCGGCGCCCAGCTTCAGCGAACGCAACAGGGCCATGGTGTCCTGCTGGCCGAGGTCCTTGCCGTCGAGCTGTCCGGCCATATTGAGAATGGTGTAGACCTTGATGTTGCGATCGGTGACGCCCTTCTTGTTCGCCGGATCTTCCAGCGACTTTTTCAGCCCCACCCACACCGGGTCGACGGTGCTTGAAGCAATCACGATCAACGGTCGGGATCTGCCCAGGTCCCCGGCGATGGGCGAATCGTTGTCTGCGGCGAACAAGGGGCCGGCAATCGCCAGCAAGAGTGTCAGGGTCAGTGACCTGATGAGCATGCGCATCTCCTTTTGATATCCACGCTCTAATGATTGCGCATCGTGGCGATTGTTCCGGGCAGGCCCGGCAAATATGTTTCGCCTTGCCAGAAGCTTAGGTCAGCCCCGTCATTGCGCAACCGGATGCGCACAATCGTGAGGTGGATTTGATTACCTTTTATGACCGCATTAGGGTGGCAGTTCGACCGACGAAATGGAGTTCTGCGTATGCACATCGACTACCTGTGCGATCACCCGCATCTGATTGAGGAACTGGCCGCGCTCAATTTCAAGGAATGGGGCGAATTCCGTGACGGCGATACCCTTGAGGCCCGTACCGTGCGCATGCGCGCGGCTTGCGGCAAGGGCGCGATTCCCTGCGCGGTGGTGGCCATTGAAGACGGCAGATTGCTCGGTGGCGCGCTGCTGATCGACAGTGACATGAAGATCCGCCCGCAACTGACGCCGTGGCTGGCGGGGGTCTATGTGAAGGCTGAGGATCGCGGGCGCGGAGTCGCATCGCAGCTGGTCAACAGGATTGTCGATGAGGCGGCGGCGCTGGGCGTGTCGCAGTTGTATCTGTACACCGACGCGGCGCAATCGCTGTACGCGCGACTGGGTTGGGAGGTGATCGAGGATCTGCTGTACGACGATCTGCCGGTGACGGTGATGAAGTTTGTCATCCAGCGCTGATGGGTTTTGATCCTGTGGCGAGGGAGCTTGCTCCCTCGCCACAACGGTTCAGTGCGTTCAGCCCAGCACGGACGCCAGCACTGAAGCATCGACTTGGCGCCCGGCAATCCTGAGCTGCCCATCCTCCAGGCTGATACTCAACGTTACCGCCGGCCGATCACCCGGATATTTGCGCAGCAACAGATCAATGCCACTGGCCGTTTCATCGGCCGTGGCAATCAGGTCCCACAGGCTGTCACTCAAATCCAGCAGCTCCCGCCCGCTCCGTTGATCGACCACCCGCGGCGCATACAACCAGTGGCTCATGCGCATCTCCCGGGGTTCGACGGTGATGGCCAGGCGCTCGTTGCAGTACAGGGTGGTTTCGCTCATGGATATCGATCAGAACGCCAGTTTGTAGCCGATCAACAGCAGCATGGTCGCCAGGCACGGGCGCAGCAATTCATCGGAAATGCGCCCGGTCAGGTGGCTGCCGAGCCAGATGCCCGGCAGCGAACCCATCAACAGAAAGGCCAGCACGCCCCAATCCATGTTGCCCATGCTCGCGTGGCCGAGGCCGGCGACCAGGGTCAGTGGCACGGCGTGGGCGATTTCGGTGCCGACCAGGCGGCGGGTCGGTAGCAGCGGATAGAGGATGAACAACGCGACTGTGCCGAGGGCGCCGGCCCCGATCGAGGTCAGGGCGACCATGGTGCCGAGGATCAGACCGGTGATCACCGTCATCACATTCAGGCGCACGCCGCTCGGGTTGTAGTTGCCGCCGGCGCGTTTGTGAGCGAATTCCAGCAAGCGTTTCTTGAACAGAATCGCCAGCGCCGTGGCGAACAGCACAAAGCCCAGGGCTTGTTTGATGATCGCGTTCATCGCCTCGGGCGCGGTGTGCAGGGTGCTGAGGAACCACAAGGTCATGGCGACCGCCGGTACGCTGCCCAGAGTCAGCCAACCGGTGATGGCCCAGTCGATGTTGTTGTTCTTTTTGTGAACGAGCACGCCACTGGATTTGGTAATGGCTGCGTACAACAGGTCAGTGCCCACTGCGGTTGCCGGGTTGATGCCGAACCACAGCAGGATCGGCGTCATCAACGAACCACCGCCGACGCCGGTCATGCCGACAATAAAACCCACCACCAGCCCGGCGATGATCAGGCCGAAATTTGCCAATTCCATTAAGACGTCCAGAAAAACGACAGGAAAAATCTGGTCCGCAGCATAGCGATTTTTCATATAACCACATATATCGATGCGGTCTATCGTTATGCCTTTGCAAGACAGACAGAAGCCTTTGTATGAGCGAGCCTGCTCGCGAATGGCGGCCTGTCAGTCAGCAATGATGTGGCTGATACGGCGCTTTCGCGAGCAGGGGAAAGAAGTTTACAGCCCGCGGTAGCGTTTATTGAACCGGGAGGAAGTTCAGGAACAGCAGACTTTGCGCGTAATTCAGGCCAATGCGCCGGTAGCGCTCATCGAGCATCTGCGTCAGCAAGTCGAGCCGCGCGACGATCTTGCCGAACTCGGTGGCGAAACTCAGGTTGCTGCCCTCCTCCGAAATCTCATTGGAGAACAGCAGCGGCTGGCCTTCCTTGTTCTGCCGCTGGGACAGAATCCACGTGGCTTTCTCGATGTTGCGCGCGGCGTTATGCACGAAGGTCGGGTTGATCGCATCGGTCATGTAGAACTCGACGCGGTTGCCGTGGGCGGTGACCAGCATGCTGCCGATGGCATAAATGAACGCGCCGACCCGATCACCGAGAAACTCCGGACTCATCGCGTAACTGAGCGCCGCCAGATCCTTGCGCCCACCCAGCACCGGCAACGGTTGCTGCTGCTCGACTGCCAGGCGCACTTGTTTTACGGCGGTGCTGATGTCGAGGAAGCCCGACTTGCGCAGCTCTTGCGGGTTGCGCAGATACAGCTTGCCCATCAACCGGTAAAGACTGTTGAGGTTGTCGCGCATCGCCAACGTGGCCATGCGGTCGACACTGGTCTGCAAGAATTCCTGCGGCTGCCCATCACGCATCTGAGCAATGAAACCGTTGCCATCCTGGTGGCTGCAGCCGCTGAACAGCAACGACGACAGACACGCCAACAGCAGGCACGGGCGGCGAACAACAGCAGCGATCAGGTCACAAACTCTCGGCATGAATTCTCGAACGGGCACATTCCTGCGCGGCGGGCGTCGCCGCATCCTGGCCATGGATAGAGCCGTTAATTGCGAAAAAGTGCAGTGGCGGGTGTTCCCGGCTGATATCTGGCGAAGGAACGCCAAGCAAATTAGTCAGTCTTTATTGTTGAAATAAACGATGAACAAGCTATAAATCTTCTTTCATGACGTAAATAGATTGACTAGTTAACCTGTAGGAGCTGCCGCAGGCTGCGATCTTTTGATCTTCGTTTTTAGAATCAAGATCAAAAGATCGCAGCCTGCGGCAGCTCCTACAGGGAGTCGTGGTGTTTTCAAAACAACAACAAAAAGGAAGGTCAACCATGCTTCAATCACGTCACCTGCTTTCCGGCCTCGGACTGTCCCTGATGATCGCCACCCTTTCCGCCAACGCGGCGGGCCTGACCGCCGAACACAAAGCCTTCGGCAAAACCAACGACGGCACGCCCGTCGAGCAATACATCCTGCGCAACAGCCACGGCATGCAGGCGACCGTGATCACCTACGGCGCCACCCTGCAATCGCTGCTGGTACCGGACAAACACGGCAAGTCCACCGACGTGGTGCTGGGTTTTGATGATGTCCAGGGCTACCAGAAAGGCACCGCCTATTTCGGCGCAACCATCGGCCGCTTCGGCAATCGCCTGGCCGACGGCGCGTTCGAACTCGACGGCAAACGCTATCAGGTGCCACAGAACGACAAGTCCAACGCCTTGCACGGCGGCACACTGGGTTTTGACAAAAAGGTCTGGAAAGCCGAGCCGGTCAAAGACAAGGACTCGGTCGGTGTGACCCTGACCTACCTGTCGGCGGACGGCGAAATGGGCTTCCCCGGCAACCTCACCACGCAAGTAACCTATCGCCTGACCGACAGCAACGAGCTGCGCATCGACTACAAGGCCAACACCGATAAACCGACAGTGCTGAACCTGACCAACCACAGCTACTTCAACCTGGCCGGCGCCGGCAATGGCGACATCCTCAAGCAGGTTGCTACCTTGCACGCCAGCCATTACACCCCGGTCACCGGCAAGCTGATCCCCACCGGCGAACTGGCCCCCGTGGCCGGCACGCCGATGGATTTCACCCAGCCCACCGCCATCGGCACCCACATCAAGGCTGATCATCCACAGCTGAAATTCGCCGAACCGAAACAGGGCGGCTTCGATTTCAACTGGGTACTGGATACAAAAGGTGATGTGAGCAAAGTCGCCGCCGAGGTCAGCGATCCGCAGTCCGGGCGCCATCTGCAGTTGTACACCAGCGAGCCGGGCGTGCAGTTCTACACCAGCAACTTCCTTGACGGCACCGTCAAGGGCAAGGGTGGCAAGGTCTATCCGCATTGGGGCGCGTTTACCCTGGAGACCCAGCACTATCCGGATTCGCCGAATCAGCCGGATTTCCCGAGCACGCGGCTGGATCCGGGGCAGACTTACAGCCATAGCGTGGTGCTGAAGTTTTCTGCCAAATAAAAGCTGAAGATCAAAAGATCGCAGCCTGCGGCAGCTCCTACAAGGGAAACACGGTCCCACTGTAGGCGCTGCCGCAGGCTGCGATCTTTTGCTTTTGAGCCCCATGGAACCCCTGCGCTATCCTGCTGCCCACTAAGGTATCGACCATCAGGACAGGAGGTTTGAATGCGTACCCTCGAACTGGCAGGCGTGCAGGTTCCGGTGATTGGCCAGGGCACCTGGCGCATGGGCGAAGACCGCTCGGCGCATAAGCGTGAAGTGGCCGCGTTGCGTCAAGGTATCGAACTGGGCATGAGTCTCATCGACACGGCAGAAATGTACGCCGAGGGCGGTGCCGAATCAGTCGTCGGCGAAGCCATCGCCGGCCTGCGCGACCAAGTGTTTCTGGTGAGCAAGGTCTATCCGCACAACGCCAGCCGCAAAGGCATCCCGCAAGCCTGCGAACGCAGCCTGCGTCGGCTCGACACCGATTACATCGACCTCTATCTGCTGCACTGGCGCGGCCAGTACCCACTGGAAGAAACCGTCGAGGCCTTCGAGCGTCTGCGCGAGGACGGCAAGATCGGTCGTTGGGGCGTGTCGAATTTCGATGTCGACGACCTCGAAGAACTGTCCTCCCCGGCCTGCGCCACCAATCAGGTGCTGTACAACCTGGAAGAGCGCGGCATCGAATTCGATCTGCTGCCCTGGTGCCAACAGCAGCGCATGCCGTTGATGGCGTACTGCCCGATCGGCCAGGGCGGCGCGATGCTCGCTGAACCGGTGCTCAAGCAGATTGCCGCTCGTCACAACGTGACCCCGGCGCAGGTTTCGCTGGCGTGGATTCTGCGTCAGGATGGGGTGATTGCGATTCCCAAGGCTGTGCGACCGGAACACGTGCAACTCAATGCACAAGCGGCGCAGTTGCAACTGGATGCCGGGGATCTGGCGGCGCTGGACCAGGTATTCAAAGCGCCACAACGCAAGCAGCGGCTGGCGATGGTCTGAGTCGCTGACCGCTGGCGAGGGCTTCGTCATGAGAAGCACTGATCAGTACGACCCGTTCAACCTGCAGCGTTTCGTCCAGGCCCAGGACCCGGTGTTCGAACGGGTCCAGCGTGAGCTCGGCGAGGGGCGCAAGCGCAGCCACTGGATGTGGTTTGTGTTCCCGCAGTTCGCCGGCCTGGGTGGCAGCGAGATGTCCCGGCGCTTCGCCATTCAGTCCGCCGCGGAGGCCCGGGCCTATCTGGCCCACGACCTGCTCGGCGCACGACTGCGAACCTGCACGCAGTTGGTGCTGAACATCCGCCAGCGTTCGATTGCCGAGATTTTCGGCCACCCTGATGACCTGAAATTCCACTCCTCGATGACCCTGTTTGCGCAGTTCAGCGCCGACGACGGCCCGTTCAATCAGGCACTCGAACGCTACTTCCATGGAATTCTCGACGAATGGACCCTGCAACTGCTGGACTCAAAACAGGCCCAGTTGCCCCCCGATCAGGGTTGAGAAATCGTCGTCGACAAACGGCAGAATCGCGTCCGCCACCGGTTGCAGCTGACGGGTGATGTAGTGGTCGTAGTCGATCGCGGCGCGGCGCACTTCCAGCGGTTCCGGCCCGGCCAGGGTGATGACGTAACTGATCCAGCCACCGTTCTGGTACTGCCGAGGGCGACCGTGCTGCGCGTTGTAATCGTCGGCCAGCCGTGCGGCGCGAACATGCGGCGGCACGTTGCGTTCATAGTCGTCGAGGGTGCGACGCAGGCGCTTGCGGTAGACCAGTCGCTCGTCGAATTCGCCGGCCAGGGTCTTGCGCACGTAGTCGCGCACGTAATCCTGATACGGCTTGCGTTGGAAGATCCGCTCGTAGAGTTCCTGCTGGAACTGCCGCGCCAGCAGCGACCAGTCGGTGCGCACGGTTTCCAGGCCCTTGTAGACCATTTCTTCGCTGCCGTCCGAACGGGTCACCAGTCCGGCGTAGCGCTTCTTGCTGCCCTCTTCCGCGCCGCGAATGGTCGGCATCAGAAAGCGTTTGTAGTGGGTTTCGTACTGCAATTCGAGGGCGCTTTGCAGGCCGTACTCCTCGCGCACGTGCTCGCGCCACCAATCGTTGACGTGTTTGACCAGCGCCAGACCGATCTGCGCCGCTTCGTCCTGCCCATGCGGGCGGCGCAGCCAGACGAAGGTCGAGTCGGTGTCGCCGTAGATCACCGCGTGGCCCTGCGCTTCGATGAGCTGGCGCGTGCGCAGCATGATCTCGTGGCCGCGCAGGGTGATCGACGACGCCAGGCGCGTATCGAAAAACCGGCAACCGCTGGAACCGAGCACGCCGTAGAAGGCGTTCATGATGATTTTCAGCGCCTGCGACAGTGGCGCGTTGTGCTCACGCTTGGCGGTCTCGCGGCCTTCGGCAACCCGCGCGACAATCGACGGCAGGCAATGCCGTGTGCGTGAGAAACGCGCGCCGCGAAACCCCGGCACCGAATCCGCATCGTTCGGGTGTTGCAGGCCTTCAATCAACCCCACCGGGTCGATCAGAAAGGTGCGGATGATCGACGGATACAGGCTCTTGTAATCAAGCACCAGCACCGACTCGTACAGCCCCGGCTGCGAATCCATGACGAAGCCGCCCGGGCTGGCCTGTGGCGGATTGGTCCCCAGGTTCGGTGCCACAAAACCCTGACGGTGCATCAGCGGCATATACAAATGGGTGAACGCCGCCACCGAGCCACCGCTGCGATCCGCCGGCAGACCCGTGACGCTGGCACGTTCGAGCAAAAACGTCAGCAGTTCGGTCTTGGCGAAGATCCGCGTGACCAGTTCGCAGTCCTTGAGGTTGTACTTGGCGAGCGCCGGTTTGTCCTCGGCGAACATGCGGTTGATTTCGTCCATGCGCTGGTACGGGTTGTCGATCGACTTGCCTTCGCCGAGCAGGGTCTGGGCGACGTTTTCCAGGCTGAACGAAGGGAAACTCCAGGTCGCCGAACGCAGCGATTCGATGCCGTCGATGATCAACCGCCCCGCTGCCGAGGCAAAGAAATGGGTGCGACTGCCGTGTTCGCGCCACTGCATTTCATCGCCGCCACGGCCGATTTTCAGCGGCACCCCGAGGCGCCGCGCGTGTTCGTGGAGGATGCGCAAATCGAACTGCACCAGGTTCCAGCCGATGATTGCATCGGGGTCATGCCGAGCGAACCAGGCGTTGAGTTTCTTCAGGATGACGGTGCGCGAATCGCAATATTCCAGATCGAAGTCGACGATGCTCGCGTCACCGTTGGGCGCGCCGAGCATGTACACCTGACGCTGGCCGCAGCCCTCCAGAGCGATGGAATACAGCTCGCCGGTTTCGGTGGTTTCGATGTCCAGCGAGGCCAGGCGTAGTTGTGGTCGGTATTTGGGATCAGGTTTGAGCTGTGCATTGAGCAGCACGCCATCGGCATCGGCGGTACCGCTGAACAGCACCGGCGCGGTGATGAAACGCTCCATCAGGTAGCGCTCGGGCGGGCGCACATCGGCTTCGAAGACGTCGACACCGGCGCGACTGAGCGCGGTTTCCAGACGCAGCAACTGCCCATGTTGCTGGCAATACAGCCCGAGCACCGGGCGATGTTCAAAATCCTGCAGCGCCAACGGGCGCAGTTCGACGTTTTTTTCGTCCTGCAGCAGACGCTCGGCCGCCTCGCGCTGTGCGGCGGGGATAAACGCCACCGACGTCTGCGGCGCCAGTCGCACACGGCGCGGCCCGGCGTCGGTCGCCAGCCAGAACTCGACTTCGGTGCCGGCCGGGGTATCGCGCCAATGCCGGGTCAGGACGAAGCCCTGCTGTAAATCCACCACTGCGACCTCAGGAATTGAATCAGAGGGGCATTCTACGCTGCCCTTGCTGATACAGGGTTTCCCTGTTGACCTGACTCCTGTGGTGAGGGGGCTTGCCCCCGTCGGCCCGCGCAGCAGGCCCAATCCTGCGTATCAGCTCGGCCAGATAATTGAGGCCGTGAATTTACGACTGCTTCGCAGCCGAACGGGGGCAAGCCCCCTCGCCACAAACGTCGTTCACCGTTCCGCAGGTTTGGGGGCAAGAAAATTCGGCAAATGACGTTTTTTGCGTGCTATCTGCCGCTTTGCCACCTTGCCCTGCGCGCAAGGGTCTACGATGCTTGAAGAACAACGACAACACCTGAGAAACCGCCATGAAGACCGTCGCCCAACTGCTCAAGCTCAAAGATCAGAACAATCAGGAAGTGCACCAGATCAAACCCGGTCACATGGTGCTCGAAGCGCTGATGAAGATGGCCGAAAAAAACGTCGGGGCCTTGCTGGTGGTCGAGGACGACAAAGTGGTCGGCATCATCAGCGAACGCGACTACGCGCGCAAACTGGTGCTGCACGGGCGCTCATCGGTCGGCACACCAGTGCGCGACATCATGGTGAAGGACGTCATCACCGTGGACACCCACCAGACCGTCGACACCTGCCTGGGGATCATGTCCGACAAACGCCTGCGGCACTTGCCGGTGGTGGAGAACGGCAAGCTGATCGGCCTGCTGTCGATCGGCGACCTGGTGAAAGAGGCGATTGCCGAACAGGCGGAGCTGATCAAGCAGCTGGAGCAGTACATTCGCGGGGAATAACAGCACAGCAAAAGATCGCAGCCTTCGGCAGCTCCTACAGAAAGCAGTGTAGGAGCTGCCGAAGGCTGCGATCTTTTGATCTTTTCAGGCCGGCCAATGCCGGGCAAACACCGGCGCCAGCACCGGATGCCGGTCAATGCGCTGCAACCACGCATAAAACCCCGGGCGAGTCTGGCGCAGATGCTCGCGGCTGCCCGCCCAGCGCGTCACCACCGCCGCCAGCACGTCCAGCGCGCCGGGCGCTTCGTCGTCCAGGTACAGCTCGGCGGAAAACTGGTCGGCAAACACTTCCCAACTCCAGTGCAAGCGCTCGCGGGCGCCGGCCATCAGGTTCTGCCGCGAGGCTTCGTCGGGCATCACCAGCCAGCGCTCGGGGTAATCGATGACACCGATGGCGGCGTAGCAATTACTGGCGATGTAGACCATGCCGCGAATGGCCTGAGCGCGATCGACGGCCTTGGCCGGCAACAAGCCGGACCCGGGAAAGCTCAGGCCCAGGTGAATCAGAATCGCCACACTCTCGGTGATCGCAGTGCCGTCCGGCAATTGCAGGGTCGGCACCTGTTTCAGTGGATTGAGGCGTGCCAATGCTTCGGCGGCTTCGGCCGAGGCTTCGATATCGATAAAGCGATACGCGATCTGGCACAACTCCAGCGCCGCTTCGATGGCTGCTGCGCCCGAGTTTCTGTGCCCGTAAAGTTGATACATGCCCCCTCCTCGATCCCGACAGTTCTGGTGTAGCCCTATTTATAGCGGGTGTATCCGCTTTGGCACGTTTTTCCCATGCATTTGCGACTTGCGAATTCAACCGTCGCAAAACAGCGCTTACGGTGCCCATCCCGCACCAAGAGCAATCATCGAACGCTATCCGCGTTCTTGTAAGGTGCGATACCGAACCAAAAGTTCGCGTATCCGAGCTGGCAACAAGGAGGTCACTGCGTGAATCTTCATTCGCTCTGCCGCTTCACGGCCTGTGGGTATTCATCCGCGCAAAGCCGAGTTCGCCTGAACAGTCCCGGCCATCAAAACATTTACCTTATTACCTGAACCGAACAGTCATGCACTGCGTTTGGCGCAATTGATTGCGCCCGCGGCAACACACTATTTATTTTTTAAATACAACGCATGAAGTTAGTGAGCGAACGACGTTCAGCGACCGATAGCAGGATTGTCGAACAATAACTTCCCGCATTTTCTAATTGCACCAAAAACGCTCTCCAGGATTACAACTCACGAACACTTGAACATGGTTTTCAATTGAACAAGAACAAGGAAACGACCTGTGACCCGCTAATACATTGACCCGCACCAAATCAGTCCGCCGCGCACCATCAAATGCCCTGGCAGACCCGAGCTCAGCTGCTCTGACTGGCTATTTCGCCGGATACAGCGCCCCGTCTGACTCGCCTGCAAAAAAGCCCCGGTATTCGGGGCCGTGGACAGCCACGCACTAAAGAAAATCCGGCCGACCAATAAAACTTATATAAATGCGACATGAGTAACAGCCGCGAAATAACAGCTCTACATTTCAGCAACATTTGGCACAGCGGTTGCTAAACGAACTTCGACCGCAACATCTGCAGGCGCTGCCAAAGGCTGCGCCTACATAGAACAACACCAGGGAATGGCTAATGAGAAAAAATCAACGGCACTAAACCAGTGAGTTTGCCCAAGCCTGATGAATAGATAGTTCAACAATCGGCTTGCGCACACCTTGAAGAAAGTTGCACCCACCCACTCGAACATCACCCCAATGTTCGGACGGCACCTTATTGCCCTTCATCAACCCGAGGGAGCTTTAATGAACGACGCGGTAAAGCACAGAACCCTGCCGGGACCGTTACGGGAGGCGCCAATCCCGCCGCCACCGGGCAGGCCGGCCTTCACAGCCAATACCTCGCAACCTGGCGGTTTGAACAAACAGCAGATGCTGTTGCTGGTGGCCGTGTCGGCGCTGATACATGGCGGCGCCTGGTGGTTTCTCCAGCAGACCCGGCCCGAGCCACTGCCGACACCGCCGCAGATCCCGGAAATGACCGTCGAGCTGACCAGCCCGACGCCCCCGGCACCGCCCACGCCGGAACCTCCGCCACCACCGCCGCCCGAGCCGGAACAACCGGTGGAAGACGAAGACGCGGTCAAGCCACCGCCCAAACCGGTGGAGAAACCCAAACCGATCGAAAAACCGAAACCGGTCGAGAAGCCCAAACCGGTGAAAAAGGTCGAGCCGCCAAAAGCCCCGCCCGCCCCGGCACAACCGGCCGCCCCGGCTGCGCCGGCCACACCGAGCGCGCCACCGGCCCCTGCCGCCGCGCCCGGGCCGGTCAAGGAATCGGCTGCGATTTCCGGCCTCGCCAGCCTCGGCAACCCGCCGCCGGAGTACCCGTCGCTGGCACTGCGGCGCAATTGGGAAGGCAGCGTGGTCCTGCGGATTCAGGTGTTGGCCAACGGTCGCGCCGGTTCGGTAACGGTGACCAAGTCCAGCGGCAAGCCACAACTGGATGAGGCGGCCGTCGCCGCGGTGAAGAACTGGAAGTTTATTCCGGCCAAGCGCGGTGACACGCCGATTGACGGCTTCGCCACCCAGACCATCGATTTCAAATTGCCGCAATAACGGCACAACCCAACGAACTCACAACCGACTTAATGCAAGCGAGGTGTAGCCATGAACCCTTCACTGTCTTCGATGATTGTCCCCGGTGTGCTCTGGGGCCTGGTGCTGTTTTCCGTGGTCAGCTGGGCGATCCTGCTGGTCAAGTCGGCGCAATACCTGCGCCAGAAAGCCCAGAACAAACAGTTCAGCAAAGCCTTCTGGGGCGCGCCGGACCTGCTCACCGCCGCCGAACACGCCAGCCAGTATCCGGGCTCACTGGCGCGCATCGCCAGCAGCGGTTTTGAAGCCTTGCTGGTAGAAGAATCGCCGCGCACCACGCAACAACTGGCGCACACCATCAACCGCTCGGATCGTCTGGAACGCAACCTGCGCCAGCAGATCCAGAAGGAACGCCGCTCCCTGGAAAACGGTCAGGCGATCCTCGCCAGTATCGGCAGCACCGCGCCGTTCATTGGTCTGTTCGGCACCGTGTGGGGCATCATGGAAGCCCTGCAAAGCATCGGCGAAACCGGTTCGGCCAGCCTTGAAGCGGTCGCCGGCCCCATCGGCCATGCACTGATCGCCACCGGCGTGGGTATCGCCGTCGCCGTGCCGGCAGTGCTGATTTACAACTTCTTTCTGCGCCGCCTGAAACTGGCCTCGGCGGACATGGATGACTTCGCCCACGACTTCGACGCCCTCGCCTCGCGTAGCGCGTTTTCGATCAGCCGTCAGGCCATCGCCAGCAAAACCACTGCCGCCGTGCGGGAGGCCAGCTGATGTCGTTCTCCACTCAAGACAGCGATGAAGTGCTCAGCGAAATGAACGTCACGCCACTGGTGGACGTGATGCTGGTGCTGCTGGTGGTGTTCATCGTTACCGCGCCGTTGATGACCAACGCGATCAAAGTGAATTTGCCGAAAACCGACGCCGTCGCTCCCGCCGAAAAGAAAGACCCGGTGGTGGTCAGCGTCGATCAGGACGGCAAGTTCTATCTGGCAAAAACCGAGCTTGCGCCGGAGTCCCTGGAAGCCAGCCTCAAGGAGGTCAAGGCCAAGGACGCCGAAGTGCGCGTGCAGCTGCAGGCCGACGCCAACGTCAACTACGGCCAGGTGGCCAAGGCCATGGCGTCCATCGAACGCTCGGGCATCAGCAAGATTTCGGTGATGACCACCCACTGAGTGCGGTGTCGGGCGCGCGTTGAGAACCGCGCCCGACACCGCAGATCGCATCCCGTCGCAATCAGCCGACCGAAAAACGCTGCGCGTCTTCGGAGGGGATCGGCTTGCTTGAAGAAAGTGGTTTTTCGCGGCGCGGCACCCCCGTGACCTGCGCAATCAGGGCTCACAAGGCCATTTCGATAACGTCTAACAAAGTCGGAAACAACCATGCTGATGAACACTCCACGCTTTACGCTCAAACCCTTGGTGGCCACGATCTCTCGTCACCGTTTTGTTCCGTTGTACCTGGTGGCCATGGGGATGGGCGCCGGGACTGTGCAAGCCGCCGAGGAAGACAATTCCACCGTGCCGGCTGCAGCGGCGGTGGTGGCGCCGACCACGCAACTGCAACGGGTGGAAGTGACCGGTTCGGCGATTCGCCGGGTCGATGCCGAAACGGCGGTGCCGATCACCATTCTCAAGGCCGATGAGCTGCGCAAACAGGGCGTGACCACCACCGCCGAACTGGTGCAGCGGATCACCGGCAGCCAGTCGATCAACAACAGCGCCGGTTCGGTTGGCGCCGCCACCGGCGGCGCTTCGTTCGCCGACATGCGCGGCATCGGCGCGAACAAGACCCTGGTGCTGCTCAACGGTCGACGGCTGGCCAACAACGCCTTGTCCGGCACCAACTCGGCCGGTGGCGCGGTGGATCTGAACATGATCCCGTTCGCCGCCATCGAACGCGTGGAAGTTCTGCGCGACGGTGCCTCGGCGTTGTACGGCACTGACGCCATCGGCGGCGTGATCAACTTCATCACCAAGAAATCCATGACCGACGGCCAGTTGACCCTCGGCGGCGAAACCCCGACCCACAGCGGCGGTGGCGCCACCAAAGACATGAGCGCCAGTTGGGGCTACGGCGACCTGGAACAAGACCGCTTCAACGTCCTCGGCGTGTTCAATTACAACAAGCAGCAGAACCTCGATGCCAATGATCGCTCCTTTGCCCGCGACTATGTGCCCGGCCGAGGTCTGGATCAGACCTCCGGCACGGCGTTCCCCGGCAACTACAGCCAGAACGGCAACGCCACCAACCCGTTGGCCAACAGCAATTGCAACGGCCCCAACCTGGTGGCGCGCGACGGCTTGTGCCGCTTCAGCACCCGTGAATTCATCGACCTGGTGCCGCAGACCGAGAAGACCTCGTTCTTCGGCAAGACCACCGGCAAGCTGGCGGATGACCACAACGTCAACCTCGAATACTTCTGGTCTCGCAACAACAACGCCACGGCGATCGGCCCGGCCCCGCTCACCGGCCTGAGCCTGGATTCCTCGTCGCCCTACTACCCCGGCAACGGCATCACGCCCGGCCCGACCGGCTTCGCCCTCGACCCGAGCCAACCGGTCGACGTGAACTGGCGCGAAACCGCTGCAGGCCCGCGTGAATCGAAAGACCAGAACACCAGCCAGCGCTTTTTGCTGAGCTTCGACGGTCTGGTCGGCGGCTGGGATTACAACGTCGGCGCCTCGTACAACCAGAACAAAATCGTCTCCAGCGTCACCAGCGGTTATGTCAGCGATCAGGCGATGATCGACGGCCTGGCCAGCGGTTTGCTCAACCCGTTCGGCCCGCAATCGGCTGCCGGCCAGCAGTACATCGACGCGGCTGCGTACCACGGCGCCTACTCCACCGCCGTCGGCCGCGTGGCCGGTTTCGACGGGCGGATCAGTCGCGAAATCGGTGACTGGTTCGGTGCCGGCCCTGCCGGTCTGGCGCTGGGTGGCGAGTACCGCAAAGAGAAATTCCACCAGGACTTCGAGCAGTTTGCCGGCGATATCCAGAGCCTGGGTATCGACCCGGCCGGCAGCGTCGAGGGTGACCGCAGCGTGAAAGCCGCGTACGCCGAAATCAACGTGCCGGTGCTCGACAGCCTCGAACTGTCCGCGGCCGTGCGGCACGACAAATACAGCGACTTCGGCAGCACCACCAACCCGAAATACTCGTTCCGTTATCAACCGCTCAAAGAGCTGGTGGTGCGCGGCGCGTACAGCGAAGGGTTCCGTGCGCCGTCACTGTACGAGCTGTATTCGCCGCGCAGCATCACGTACACCCAGGGCTACTACAACGACCCGGTGCTGTGTGCCGGCGGCGTGGTGCAACCGGGCGGCAACGGCGGGCGCGATTGCGGCCAGCAGTTCCTCAACCAGATCGGCGGCAATGAAGACCTGGCCCCGGAGAAGGCGCGCAACGTGACCCTGGGCTTCGTCTATCAGCCGGTCAGCAACCTGTCGGTGGGTCTGGATTTCTGGTGGATTCACATCTCCAACCAGATCCAGCCGTTCCCCGAATCCACCGTGTTCGATCAGGCCGGTACCTACCCGGATCGCTTCGTGCGCAACGCCGACGGCACGCTCAACTACATCGTCACCGGCAACGCCAACCTCGGCATCGTCGAAACCAACGGTGTCGATGTGTCGCTGGACTACCGTTTCCCGAACACGCCATACGGTCAATTCGGCCTGGGGCTGCAAGGCACCTACGTTGACGAGTACGACTTCCAGAGCACCATCAAAGGCCCGTTCACCGACAAGGTCGGCGACTTCGAAGGTGACGGCGTGATCGCGCGCTGGAAACACAACCTCACCGGCAGCTGGACTTTCGGCGCTGCGCGGGCGTCGCTGACCAACCGCTTCACCACCGGGTACAACGACTACGACCGCGATACCCACGCACGCGTGGCGTCGTATTCGGTCTGGGACCTGTCGGCCGGCTACACCTTCAACAAGGTGCTGGATGTGGATGCGGGGATGAAGAACATGTTCGACCGCAACCCACCATTCTCCAACCAGGCCTACAACTTCCAGAGCGGCTATGACCCGCGCTACACCGACCCGCTTGGGCGGACGCTGTTTGCGCGCATGACGTATCACTTCTGACTGAGAGCACCGCAACTCCTGTAGGAGTGAGCCTGCTCGCGATAGCGTTTTTTCAGTCAACCTTGCCGGGTCTGACTGGGCTTCATCGCGAGCAGGCTCACTCCTACAGTTTGATCTGTGTTGTTTCAGGGACTGAGGAGTGACTTCATGACTTTCATGCGCAACATGGCCGCCCTGCTGCTCGGCAGCGCACTGCTGTGCACCGGCACCTCGGCGCTGGCCGGCGGCAGCTACGCGCTGACGGTGTACGGCGAGGCGCCGAAGTATCCGGCGAACTTCGAGCATTTCGATTTCGTCGATCCCAAGGCGCCCAAGGGCGGTTCGCTCAGCCGCGCGTCGATGGAGATCGGCCAGTACAACTACATCAGCCCGTATGCCGATCAGGGCATTTCCGTGGTGCAAGTCAACGACTGGGTGTACTCGCCATTGGCGTTTCGCTCGCTCGATGAGCCCTACACCGTTTACGCATTGGTCGCGCAGCAGATCGAGCGCGACCCGCAAGGCCTGTGGGTGCGTTTCACCCTCAATCCAAAAGCACGCTTCGCCGACGGCACGCCGATCACCGCCGAAGACGTGCGCTACACCTTCAACCTGCTGATGACCAAGGGCAGCCTCAGTTATCGCCAGCAATACGCCGACGTGCAGGACGTGCTGATCGAAGGCCCACGGCAGGTGCGCTTCACCTTCAAGAACAACCTCAACCGCACCCTGGCGCTGGACCTGGCGACGATGCGCGTGCTGCCCGAACACTGGTGGAAGACTCGCGATTTCGCCAATGGCGGCGGTTTCGAGCCACCGCTGGGCAGCGGCCCGTACCGCGTGAGCAAGGTCGACGCCGGGCGCAGTATCAGTTTCGAGCGCGATCCGCACTGGTGGGGCAAGGACCTGCCGGTCAGTCGCGGCATGTACAACTTCGACACGCTCACGGTGAATTTCTACGGCGACACCGACGTCGCCCGTCAGCTGTTGCAGGCGGGTGCATTCGACTACAACCGCGAGTTTTCCTCGTCCGGTTACGTGGTCGGCTACGACAGCCCGGCCCTGCGCGACGGTCGTTTGCAGCAGTCGATCCTCGCTCCGGAAAAACCCACGGCGGCACAGGGTTTTGTGTTCAACCTGCAGAACCCTATCTTCCAGGATCGCCGCGTGCGTCAGGCGATCAGCCTGCTGTGGGATTTCGAGTGGACCAACAAGCAGATGATGCGTGGCTTCTACGTGCGCCAGAACAGCTTCTGGCCGAAGAGTGAAATGGCCGCCACCGCGCTACCTGATGCCGACGAGTTGAAGATCCTCGAACCCCTGCGCGGGCAGATCCCGGACGAGGTGTTCACCACGGTTTATCAGGCACCGAAAACCGATGGCAGCGGCTACATCCGCGACAAGCAACTGCAAGCCTTGAAGCTGCTCGCCGAGGCGGGCTGGACGCCACAACACAATCGGCTGGTCAACGCCGCGGGCGAGCCTTTGGAATTCACTTTTCTCGACGGTCAGGGCGGTTTCGACCGCATGCTGCTGCCGTTCAAACGCACCCTCGCGCAGATCGGCATCACCCTGAATTTGCGGCGCATCGATTCGGCGCAGTACATCAACCGCCTCAACGCCCGGGACTACGACATGATCGTCACCAGTTTCCCGCGCAGCGGCGACCCGATCGTCTCCCCCGGCCGCGAGTTGTACAGCCTGTACGCCTCACAAAGTGCCACGCAAGTCGGCAGTTCGAACTCGATGGTGCTGGCCAACCCGGCGGTCGATCAACTGATCGACGGGCTGGTCAAGGCCGACACTCGCGAAGCCATGGTGCATTACGCGCGCGCCCTCGACCGGGTGCTGCAATGGGGTTACTACATGATTCCCAACTACTACTCCAAAGGCACGCCGACGGTGTATCAGAACCGCTTTGGCATGCCGCCGGTACAACCGGCGTACGACGAAGGCCTCAACACCTGGTGGGAGGTCTCGGCCAAGCCGTTGACCGCGCAACAGATGCACACCCAGCTTGCGGGGGGCCAGTGACATGCTGCGTTATCTGAGCCGACGTCTGCTGCTGATCATCCCCACGTTGCTGTGCATTCTGGTGGTCAATTTCCTCATCGTGCAGGCCGCACCGGGTGGCCCGGTGGAGCAAGCCATTGCGCGTTTGCAGGGCTTTGGCGGGCACAGCATGGGCGGTGGTGGCGAGGTCGCTGCGGTTGGCGGTGCGGGCCGTAGCAGCCGTGGCCTCGACCCGGCGCTGATCGAGGAGATCAAACACCATTACGGCTTCGACAAACCGATGCACGAACGCCTGTGGCTGATGCTGAAAAACTACGTGCAGCTGGATCTGGGCAGCAGTTTCTTTCGCGGCGCCAAGGTCACCGATCTGATCGTGCAGAAGCTGCCGGTGTCGTTGTCGCTCGGCCTGTGGGCAACGTTGATCACCTACCTGATTTCAATCCCGCTGGGCATTCGAAAGGCAATCAAAAACGGTAGCGCGTTCGACGTCTGGAGCAGTACCGCGATCATCATTGGTTATGCGATGCCGGCGTTTCTGTTTGCGATGTTGCTGATCGTGGTGTTCGCCGGTGGCAGCTACGTCAACTGGTTTCCGGTGCAGGGCCTGGTGTCGGATAACTTCGACAGCCTCGGCACGTTGGGCAAGATTGGCGACTACCTCTGGCACCTGGTGTTGCCGGTGACGGCACTGGTGATCGGCGGGTTCGCCACGCTGACCATCCTGACCAAAAACAGCTTCCTCAACGAGATCAGCCGTCAGTACGTGATCACCGCGCGGGCCAAGGGGCTGACCGAGCGCCGCGTGCTCTACGGCCACGTGTTTCGCAACGCGATGCTGTTGGTGGTGGCCGGTGTGCCGCCGGCGTTGATCGAGGTATTTTTCGCCGGCTCGCTGTTGATCGAAACCATCTTCAACCTCGATGGCCTCGGGCGCATGAGCTACGAGGCGGCGGTGTCGCGCGACTATCCGGTGGTGTTCGGCGCGCTGTTTCTGTTCACCCTGTTCGGCCTGTTGATCAAGCTGATCGGCGACCTCTGCTACACCCTGCTCGACCCGCGTATCGACTTCTCGGCGAGGACTGCCTGATGTTCACACTTTCCCCTCTGGGTCAGCGTCGTGTCGCGCAGTTCAAGGCCAACCGCCGTGGACGCTGGTCGTTGTGGCTATTTATCGGCCTGTGCCTGATCTGCCTCGGCGGCGAATTGATCGCCAACGACAAACCCTTGGTGATCCGTTACCACGACGCGTTGTACTTTCCGATCCTCAGCGATTACCTGGAAACCGATTTCGGCGGTGAGCTGCCGTTTCAACCGGATTACGCCAGCGCTTACGTGCACAAATTGATCGAGGATCAGGGCGGCTGGATGCTGTTTCCACCGATCCCGTTCAGTTACGACACGGTCAACTACGACCTCGCGGAACCCGCGCCGAGCCCGCCCTCCGCGAGCAATTGGCTGGGCACCGACGATCAGGCACGCGACGTGTTGGCGCGGGTGATTTTCGGCACACGGATTTCGATTCTGTTTGCGCTGATGCTCACCGGCATCAGTGCGCTGATCGGCATCGTTGCCGGGGCGTTGCAGGGTTATTACGGCGGTTGGGTCGACTTGCTCGGGCAACGGGTGCTGGAGATCTGGTCGGGGTTGCCGGTGCTGTATCTGCTGATCATTCTGTCCGGGTTCGTCTCGCCGAGTTTCTGGTGGTTGCTGGGGATCATGGCGCTGTTTTCCTGGCTGGCACTGGTGGATGTGGTGCGCGCCGAGTTTTTGCGCGGGCGTAATCTCGAATACGTCAAAGCCGCGCGGGCACTGGGCCTGACCGACAGTGAACTGATGTGCCGGCACATTCTGCCCAACGCGATGACCTCCACCCTCACCTACCTGCCGTTCATTCTGACCGGCGCTATCGCCACCCTCACCGCGCTGGATTTTCTCGGCTTCGGCATGCCGGCCGGCACCGCCTCGCTGGGCGAGTTGATCGGTCAGGCCAAACGCAATCTGCAAGCACCATGGCTGGGGCTGACGGCGTTTTTTGCGCTGGCGCTGATTCTTTCGTTGCTGGTGTTTATCGGTGAGGCCTGCCGTGACGCGTTCGATCCCCGGAGCTGACATGAAAGACAACCTGATTGAAATCCGCGACCTGCGCGTCGCCTTCGCCGGGCAAGCAGTCGTGCATGGTCTGAACCTGGATATCCGCCGTGGCGAGTGCCTGGCGCTGGTCGGTGAATCCGGTTCGGGCAAGTCGGTGACGGCGCATTCGATCCTGCGCTTGTTGCCGGGTAAAACCGTCAGCAGCAGCGGCTCGATCCACTACAACAGCATGGACTTGCTGCAGGCCAGCGAACAGCAGATGCGCGGTTTGCGCGGTAACCGGATCGCGATGATCTTCCAGGAGCCGATGACCTCGCTGAATCCACTGCACACCGTGGAAAAACAGATCAGCGAAGTGCTGGAGATTCACAAGGGCCTCAAGGGCCGCGCGGCACGTGAGCGGACGCTGGAATTGCTCGCACTGGTGGGTATTCGCCAACCTCTGCAGCGTTTGAAAGCCTATCCGCACCAGCTCTCCGGCGGCCAGCGGCAACGGGTGATGATCGCGATGGCGCTGGCCAATGAGCCGGAACTGCTGATCGCCGATGAGCCGACCACGGCGCTGGATGTGACGGTGCAGCAGAAGATTCTCGAACTGCTGATCGAGTTGCAGCAACGCCTCGGCATGTCGCTGCTGCTGATCAGTCATGACCTCAATCTGGTACGGCGCATCGCGCAACGCGTGTGCGTGATGCGCCACGGCGAAATCGTCGAGCAGGCCGACTGCGAAACGCTATTTCGTGCGCCGCAACATCCTTACAGCCGCCTGCTGATCGAGGCCGAACCGAGCGGTGCGCCAGTACCGAGTCAGTACGACCACAACTTGCTTGAGGTGGATGATCTGAAGGTCTGGTTTCCGTTGCCCAAGGCGCTGTTCAGCCGTCAGCAGGACTACATCAAAGCGGTGGACGGCGTGAGTTTCACCCTGCAGCGGGGCAAGACCCTGGGCATCGTTGGCGAGTCCGGATCGGGCAAGTCGACGCTGGGCCAGGCGATCCTGCGGCTGGTGGAGTCCGAGGGCAATATCCGCTTCGGCAACAAGCAACTGAGCCTGCTCAATCAGCGCTTGATGCGGCCCTTGCGACGGCAGATTCAGGTGGTGTTTCAGGACCCGTTCGGCAGTCTGAGCCCGCGGATGTCGGTGCAGCAGATTATTGCCGAAGGCTTGCTGACCCACGGCATCGGCACCGAGGCCGAGCGCGAGGCGGCGGTGATTCGCGTACTCGAAGAAGTCGGCCTCGACCCAAAGAGTCGCCATCGCTATCCCCACGAATTTTCCGGCGGCCAGCGCCAGCGCATCTCCATCGCCCGCGCATTGGTATTGGAGCCGGCACTGATTCTGCTCGATGAACCGACATCGGCACTGGATCGCACGGTGCAGAAACAAGTGGTGGACCTGTTGCGGCAATTGCAGATCAAGCATGGGCTGACGTATCTGTTTATCAGCCATGACCTGGCGGTGGTCCATGCGCTGGCTCATGACTTGATGGTGATCAAGGACGGCAAAGTGGTTGAGCAGGGATCGTCGCGAGAGATTTTTGCCGCACCAAAACACCCTTACACCCAGGAACTGCTGAAAGCCTCCGGCCTGAGCGTGCCCCGCAAAACCGCCGAACTTGTGTAGGAGCTGCCGCAGGCTGCGATCTTTTGATGTTGTTTTTCAGGATCAAAAGATCGCAGCCTTCGGCAGCGCCTACATCAACCATCATTGCTATCGATGTTCACCATCACGGCAATGAAGTTCTCATAAAAAATCTGCGGCGTAACATCTGCTCCATACCAACCAACAACACCCCGGAGCACACCATCATGAAACGCCAAACCCTTCTCGGCATTGCTTTCTCGGTCTTCGCTATCAACGCTTTCGCCGTCACCCCGGCCCACACCATGATCGCTGAAGGCGGTTCGGACAAACTGATCGAAAGCCGTGTGGCTGAAGGTGGCTCGGATCGTCTGATTGAACGCCGCGTGGCCGAAGGTGGCTCGGATCGTCTGATTGAACGCCGCGTGGCCGAAGGTGGCTCGGATCGTCTGATTGAACGCCGCGTGGCCGAAGGTGGCTCGGATCGTCTGATTGAACGCCGCGTTGCCTGATGACTAGCGGTAAGCGCAACACCCCAGAGAAACCCGGCTCCCTAGGCCGGGTTTTTTATGCCTGTGTGTTTTATCCGGCCTTGGCCATGCAGCGCTTGTAACGCTCGTCCACACGCTTGGCAAACCACGCCGTGGTGAGTTTGCGGGTGATCTTCGGACTCTGCAGCACGATCCCCGGCAACACAGCACGCGGCAGCTTTTTCCCCTCCGCTTGCTCGGCCAGTTCGAACACTCGTTGATAGAGTCTGGTCTCTTCAAACTCCAGGGTTTTGCCCTTCTCCAGTTGATCGCGAATGGTCGGGTTGCGCATGCCCAGCGACTTGCCGAGGGTGCGCACCGCCAATTCCGTGCCGCCGGGCATGATCGAATCGTAGCGGATCAGGTCACCATCGAGCGCCAGCGGGATGCCGGAAGCACGGCTCACCGCATTCTGAAACGCAGCATTGCGGCTGGCGTACCACCCCGCATTGAAATCGGCAAAGCGATAAAGCGGCTCGCGATAACTCACCGGATTACCGAGCAAATGCGCGATGCCGAAATACATACCACCACGGCGACTGAACACTTCACGGCGGATCGTGCCGTCTACCGGGTACGGGTAATCCTTGGCGTGCTGCTCGGCAAATTCGATGCTGACCTGCATCGGCCCGCCGGTGTGTACCGGGTTGAAGCCGCCGAAAAGCGTGCGCCCCATCGGCACCCTGCCGATGAAGTCGTCGAAAATGCCACTGAGTTCTTTTTCACTGCGCGCGGCGTTCAAGCGTTCACTGTAGGTTTTGCCGTTGGTGGAGCGCACTTGCAGAGCACCGCTGACCAACAGGCTGGGAATATGCACTTTGGCGGCGCGGCGATCGATTTCGTCGCGGGCGATTTTGCCCAGGCCCGGCACCGTGGGGTCGGCCTGAAAGGTGGATTCCTGCTCGGCGACGGCCAGTACCGAACACAGATTCTGCGTGGTCGGGCTGATGTTCTGCGCGGCAAACGCGGCGTAGATATCAGTGGCCCAGCCTTGCCGATCAGCCGTCTTGGCCGGCATCAGCCGCACGATCTCGGCCTTCACTTCAGCGGGTGCACGGCGCACCGGTTCCTGGCTGTGCTGCCCCGCGCAACCGGCGAGCACCAGCAGTGCGGCGAGTGTGATTGGTAATCGAAAGTTGTGCATGAAGCGTCATCCAGTCCGTTGTGCCGGGTTCACCATACGTTCAATGACATGGCGCAGGCTAGGACTGTAAGGGTCTGGTCATGTTCCCTCGGGTTTCACCATTCCCGTGGCGGGGCCTTTTCCGTCTGGCTGACAAACTGG
This sequence comes from Pseudomonas serboccidentalis, assembly GCF_028830055.1. Classification (NCBI taxonomy): domain Bacteria; kingdom Pseudomonadati; phylum Pseudomonadota; class Gammaproteobacteria; order Pseudomonadales; family Pseudomonadaceae; genus Pseudomonas; species Pseudomonas serboccidentalis. The sequence continues at coordinate 2,498,653 of NZ_CP101655.1, read as the reverse complement.
CCGCCGCGCCCTGCTGATCCATACTTGCTGCACAGGCAACGGAGGACAGGCCCATGAACCGCAGCGACGTACTGATCATCGGCGCCGGCCCGACCGGTCTGGTGCTGGCCCTGTGGCTGAGCAAACTGGGCGTGCGCGTGCGCATCCTCGACAAGACCTCCGCCCCCGGCACCACCTCGCGGGCGCTGGCGGTGCAGGCGCGGACCCTGGAGTTGTACCGGCAGTTGGACCTGGCCGACACCGTGGTGCGCAACGGTCACAAGGTTAGCGCGGCGAATTTCTGGGTCAAAGGCAAACCGGTCGCGCAGTTGCCGCTGCAACGCATCGGTGAAGGTCTGACGCCCTACTCGTTCATCGAAATCTTCCCTCAGGACCAACACGAACGGCTGCTGCTCGAACGCCTTGAAGACTATGGCGTGGTGGTTGAACGCAACACCGAGCTTGAGAGTTTCGAGGAAACCGGCGACGGCCTCACGGCGCATCTGCGCTTGCCGGACGGGCAACAGGAAACCTGTCAGGCGTGCTTTCTCGCCGGCTGCGACGGCGCGCGCTCGGTGGTGCGCAAAACCCTCGACACAGACTTCCCGGGCGGCACCTATCAGCAGATTTTTTACGTCGCGGATGTGCAGGCCAGCGGCCCGGCACTCAACGGTGACCTGCACCTGGATCTGGACGAAGCGGATTTTCTCGCAGTGTTCCCGCTGGCCGGCGAAGGCCGCGCACGCCTGATCGGCACGGTGCGCGACGAACGTGCCGACCGCGCCGAAACCCTGCAGTTTGCCGACGTCAGCAGCCGCGCCATCGAACACCTGAAAGTACACATCGACCAGGTCAACTGGTTCTCTACCTACCGTGTGCATCACCGCGTGGCCGAGCACTTTCGCAGCGGCCGGGCGTTTCTGCTCGGCGACGCGGCGCACGTGCACAGCCCCGCCGGCGGCCAGGGCATGAACACCGGCATCGGCGATGCGATCAATCTGGCGTGGAAACTCGCCGCCGTGCTCAACGGCAGCGCCACGGCGAAACTGCTCGACAGCTACGAAACCGAACGCATCGCCTTCGCCCGCCGACTGGTGTCGACCACCGACAAAGTATTCACCTTTGTCACCGCCGAAGGGCGCATCGCCGATCTGCTGCGCATGCGCCTGGCACCGTTTCTGATCCCGAAAATGGCCATGTTCGAGGCCAGCCGCGAGTTCCTGTTTCGCACGGTGTCCCAGGTCACTCTCAACTATCGCGGCATGCCGCTGAGCCAGGGCACGGCCGGCCACGTGCATGGCGGTGACCGCTTACCGTGGGCGCATGACGGTGAGGGCGATAATTACGAGCCGCTGCGCCAGCCCTGCTGGCAGGTGCATGTGTACGGCGACACCAGCGACGAGATGATCGCCTGGTGCACTGAACACCACCTGCCGCTGCACGTGTTCGACTGGCGCCCGGCCTTTGAAACGGCGGGCCTGGGGCGTAACGGCTTTTATCTGCTGCGCCCGGATACCTATGTGGCGATGGCTGATAGCAGCGCTGATCCGAAGGTGATCGAGCGGTACTTCCGGGATCACGGCATCCGGCCCTACTTCAACTGCCCCTGATCCACCGCAATCCTCTGTAGGAGTGAGCCTGCTCGCGATTGCGGTGTGTCATTCAACGACAATTCGACTGGCACACCGCAATCGCGAGCGGGCTCACTCCTGCATTTGCTTAGATCCCGGCCAGAGCCAGATCCATCGCAAAGTAAGTGAAGATCAGATCCGCCCCCGCGCGCTTGATCGCGCCCAGGCTTTCACGCACCACACGGTCCTCGTCAATCGCACCGGCCTGCGCGCCGAACTTGATCATCGCGTACTCGCCACTGACCTGATACGCCGACAGCGGCAGGTTCGAGGCCTGGCGGATGTCGCGGATGATGTCCAGGTACGCGCCGGCCGGTTTGACCATCAGCGCGTCGGCGCCTTCCTGCTCGTCGAGCAGTGATTCGCGCAGGGCTTCGCGGCGGTTCATCGGGTTCATCTGATAGCTTTTACGGTCGCCCTTGAGCGCGCTGCCGCCGGCTTCGCGGAACGGGCCATACAGCGCCGAGGCGAATTTGGTTGAGTAGGCCATGATCGCGGTCTGGGTGAAGCCGGCCTCGTCCAGCGCCCGGCGAATCGCCTGCACCTGACCGTCCATCGCCGCCGACGGGGCGATCACGTCAGCACCGGCACGGGCTGCGGCAACGGCCTGTTTGCCGAGGTTGATCAGAGTCTGGTCGTTGTCGACTTCGTGGTGGTGCATCACGCCGCAGTGGCCATGATCGGTGTATTCGCAGAAGCAGGTGTCGGACATCACGATCATTTCCGGCACCGCGTCCTTGGCAATGCGCGACATGCGCGAGACCAGGCCGTTTTCGCGCCAGGTGTCGCTGCCGTTGGCGTCCAGGTGATGGGACACGCCGAAGGTCATCACCGACTTGATGCCGGCACGGGCATAGCGCTCGATTTCGCTGGCCAGCTTGCGCTCGGGAATGCGTACCACCCCTGGCATGCTCTTGATGGGCACGAAGTCGTCGATTTCTTCTTCGACGAAAATCGGCAGCACCAGATCATTCAGGGTGAACTCGGTTTCCTGGAACAGACTGCGCAGGCTCGCATTGCGGCGCAGACGGCGGGGACGTGCTTCGGGGAACTGGCTGGACATGGTTCTTCCTGAAAACGGGCAGATGAGACGAAAGTCGTAGGGGGCGAAGCTTATGCCTTCGGTGGGCGCAGGTACAAACCTGGATCAATCAAGAGTGCATTACCGGGTGCGCAATAATCCGTCAGCCAACACACGCTCCCGAGTAGGAGCTGCCGAAGGCTGCGATCTTTTGACGTTGATTTTTACAAGAAAGATCAAAAGATCGCAGCCTTCGGCAGCGCCTACAGAGGACAGAAGTCACGAAGGAATGGTCAAACCCCGCACCACCGCCGGCCGCGCCAGAAAGCGCTCCAGCACCCGGGTCACGTTCGGGAAGTTGCTGATCCCGACCAGATCCCCGGCCTCATAGAACCCGATCAGGTTGCGCACCCACGGGAACGTGGCGATATCGGCGATGGTGTAGCGCTCGCCCATGATCCAGTCGCGGCCTTCCAGGCGTTTGTCGAGCACGTTGAGCAGGCGTCTGCTCTCCTCGACGTAGCGATCACGCGGTCGCTTGTCCTCGTAGTCCTTGCCGGCGAATTTGTTGAAGAAACCGAGCTGGCCGAACATCGGGCCGATACCGCCCATCTGGAACATCAGCCACTGAATAGTCTCGTAACGCAGCGCGCCTTCCTGCGCCAGCAACTGGCCGCTCTTGTCGGCGAGGTAGATCAGGATCGCGCCGGACTCGAACAACGGCAACGGTTGGTCCTCCGGACCGTGGGGGTCAAGGATCGCCGGAATCTTGTTGTTGGGGTTCAGCGACAGGAACTCGGGGGACAACTGGTCTTGTGTGTCGAAGCCTACGCGGTGCGGCTCGTACGGCAGGCCGATCTCTTCGAGCATGATCGAGACCTTGACACCGTTGGGGGTCGGCAGGGAATAGAGCTGAATCCAGTCTGGGTATTGCGCGGGCCATTTCCGGGTGATCGGGAACGCGGACAGATCGGTCATGAGAAGCATCCAGTCGCAAGGAAAGCACTGATCATAATGTAGGAGCTGCCGCAGGCTGCGATCTTTTGATTGGGTTTTTAAAAGCCAGATCAAAAGATCGCAGCCTGCGGCAGCTCCTACACGAACCGTAACATCCCTCGGCTAATTTGCATGAACCAAACCCGCCTCAGAGGACTCTGAGCTATGCCCTTCGCAAAGGAAGCGCGACACACGACATGGACAACGCCCGGCGCTGGGAGCCCGAGGCGCAAGGGTTTGTCAGCCTTAACCGAATTAGCTGAAGAACCTTTATTCAATGACGAACCTCATGAGATTCGCCAAACGCTTCAAACATCGCGCCTACGTGGCCCTGCCCTCGCTGCTGGCAGTGAGTGCGCTGACGTTGTCGCTGGAATCGAGCCAGATTCGCGCACAACCGGTGGACGGCACCCAGACCCTGGTCTTCCTGCGCCACGCGGAAAAACCTGCGGGCGGGCTCGGCCAGCTCAACTGCCAGGGCCTGAACCGCGCGATCGAGTTGTCGACCCTGCTGCCGGAAAAATTCGGCAAGGCCGATTACGTGTTCGCCGCCAACCCGACGCGCAACGTCGAGGAAGGTGAGCTGGACAACTCCTACAGCTACATCCGCCCGCTAATGACCATCAGCCCCGCCGCGATCAAGCTCGGCCTGCCGGTGAACATCGAGTTTTCCGCCAACGACACCAGCGACCTGGCGCGTGAACTGACTGAAGACAAGTACCACAACTCAACGATCTACACCGCGTGGTCGCACGGCTATCTGCCGGAGCTGATCAACGAGGTCGCGGGCAAGGCCGTCGGCGAAAAGCAGACCATCACCGATGACTGGGCGGCCGGCGATTTCGATTCGCTGTATGTGCTGACCCTGACCTGGCACAACGGCAAGGCCAGTTTGCAGAGCCACAGCTACAAGCAGGGGCTGGATAACGGCAAGGTGACTTGCCCGACTTGAGACTGGTGGTGTTTTTGCGGCCGCCATCGCGAGCAGGCTCACTCCTACAATTGGAGCGCATTCCCCTGTAGGAGTGAGCCTGCTCGCGAAGGGGCCAGCAATGGCAGCATCAAGCTTTCTGATTCACCCGCTCGCGAAGATACTCCAGCACCGCACCGCGCTCCCCGGCAAACTCGATCCGCCCGCCCTTCTTTTCGCGCTGGAACACGTACATCGGGTCGTAATACTCGCGCAGCAACCCTTCGATCCAGCCACGGTGCAAGTCCACCGCCCCGCTACGCCCCTGCTCGGCCAGCGCATCTTCCATCAACAGCAACATCCGCCGATGCCGCTCGCCACCGAGGCGTTTCTGCACGTTGTTCAGGCTTTCCAGCAAGCGCTCGGAGAACAAGGTAAAACCGTCCTCGCCATGCACCGCCGAAAACTCGGCCGACAGGTCCACCACGTAGTCGCGCAGGATCCGCTCCACGCGGTCCTCAAAACTGTCTTCCAGCCAGACCATCGGGTACTGCTGCATGCCTTGATACAGCGGCAGTGGCAGCGCACAACTGCCCACCACCCGACTCTCATCTTCCAGCACAAACTGCTCGATACCGGCATCGCGCTTCTTGAGGATGTCGATGGCCAGACGGTTTTCGAAATCAATGTTCGACGGTTGGCCGGTGGCGCGTTTGCCGAAACTGGAACCACGATGATTGGCGTGACCTTCCAGATCCAGACCGTTACGCAATTGCACCAGTACCTCGGTCTTGCCGGTGCCGGTCATGCCACCCAACAAGACGAAATCACACTGGCTGATCGCTCGCTCAAGGGTGTCGAGCAGAAAGTTGCGCATTGCCTTGTAACCGCCGCCGACGCGCGGATAGTCGATGCCGGCCTCGTCACGCAGCCACTGTTGCGTGATCTGCGAGCGCAGGCCGCCACGAAAACAATAGAGATAACCCTCAGGATGGGCCCGGGCGAAATCGGCCCAGGCCTGGATGCGCTCGGCCTTCACCGCGCCGGACACCAGTTGATGGCCCAGTTCGATGGCGGCCTGCTGACCGTGCTGCTTGTAGCAGGTGCCGATCTTCTGCCGCTCGATGTCGTTCATCAGCGGCAGATTGACCACACCGGGGAATGCGCCTTTGTGAAACTCGACCGGCGCACGGGCATCCATCAGCGGCCGGTCGTTGAGGAAAATATCGTGGTAATCGGTGCAGTCGCGTGACATCAAATCACCTCGACTGCGTGGCTCTGTCGCTCAACCAGCTCACCGATCGGCGCCAGGTTCAGGCCCAGTTCGGCGGCCACGGCGAGGAACTCGTCATTGCCTTGCGGGGTAACGGCAATCAGCAGGCCGCCGCTGGTCTGCGGGTCGCACAGCACGCGCTTGTGCAGCTCCTGCAGACGGCCGAGCTTGCTCGAATAGCTGTCGAAGTTGCGCAAGGTGCCGCCGGGCACGCAACCCTGTTCGAGGTAGTACTCGACGCTGTCCAGACGCGGCACGTGGTTGTAGCCGATGCGTGCGGTCAGCTGGCTGCCGTCGGCCATTTCCACCAGATGCCCGAGCAGGCCGAAACCGGTGACGTCGGTCATCGCGGTGACGCCAGCGAGTTTGCCGAAACGGCTGCCTGGCTTGTTCAGGGTGCACATCCAGTCGCGGGCCACGCCGACGTCGGCGGGGCGCAATTTGCCCTTCTTCTCGGCGGTGGTGAGGATGCCGATGCCCAGCGGTTTGGTCAGGTACAACAGGCAGCCGGCAGTGGCGGTGTCGTTGCGCTTCATGTGGCGCTTTTCGACAAGGCCGGTCACCGCCAGGCCGAAGATCGGTTCCGGCGCATCGATCGAATGCCCACCAGCCAGCGGAATGCCGGCAGCGTCGCACACCGCACGCCCGCCGCGAATCACTTCCCGCGCGACTTCCGGCGCCAACACATTCACCGGCCAGCCGAGGATTGCAATCGCCATCAACGGGTCGCCGCCCATCGCGTAGATGTCGCTGATCGCGTTGGTCGCGGCAATCCGGCCGAAATCGAACGGGTCGTCGACAATCGGCATAAAGAAATCGGTGGTCGACACCACACCGCGCTCGGCATCGATCTCGTAGACCGCCGCGTCATCACGCGAAGCATTGCCGACCCACAGTTTCGGATCGAGGTTTTGCGCACCGCTACCGGCCAGAATCACTTCCAGCACCTGCGGGGAAATCTTGCAGCCACAACCGGCACCGTGGCTGTATTGGGTCAGACGAATCGGCTCGCTCATGAGAGGGTCTCTGGCAGGGAATGGGGCGAATTCTAGCAGAGCGGGTCTGTTGGTCAGTGATCCTTCAACCTTTCGATTAGCACAAGGCATATTGACATCATCGTGTAAACGTCCAGACTTCCGCGTCTTCGCACAGACCTGCGCCTACTCCCGTTTATATGAATTTCAAGGAAGAAAATGTCCGAACTTCTCACATCAGTGGAAAAATATGGATCGCTCACTGCAAAATTAATTGTGGCTTTAGGTGTTTGTATTACCTGGGGTTACTGTGCCTTTATAATTAATTTTTTCCCAACCGGTTTAACCGTTGCAGATAGCCTTGTCTTTATCTTTATCGCCTTAGGCTTCGGCATTTTGTATGTTTACTGGCTGCTTTTTGGATTCCTAGGAGCTTACTTTTTCGTCTCTTTCTTCCAGGAACCTCACATCAGAGCTCGTTTATTTGCGGCCGTGATGTTTTTGGTTTTCGCTGGGTGTTTAGTTTTTTTGGCCTGCATCATGAAAGACGCTTCATCTCTATTGGCCCCTTTATTTAGTGGAGCCTTGCTATATCTAACAATCATTCACTGGAAGCCTGATGTCGCCAGAGCATCTATTAAGCAACGACGTGAAAGAGCACGCATGCGGATAGTGATCTTTTTCACTGCCTTATTCTTGCCACTCACCGTGGCGGTACCTGTTATTGGAATCATAATAGATAGCTCATTCGGACTTATTGGCATTACTCAAAAAAATGTCTCACTGGCAGTGAGCGAAGATAATCAGAAAATCATTAATGATGTGGCAAAAGAATTCGACATCTCCGTTTATGGCTGCTCGGAAAATGGAAAAAAGACTAACATCGTTCACCATTTTAATGTTCTCTGGCACGGTTTAGGCGAACGAAGCCTTGTAGAGTTGCTTACGCATGATGGCAATGGATGGAAGCCCAAGGCGCGAATCGAACTCGATCGTAGCGGACTTAAGATCTTGAAACCCACTAACAAAGAAACTACTTTCAACACCTGCCTCACACTCAACTCCGACACGCTATTTGGCACCTACGAAGACAACATCAGCAAGTACGGGAAGCTTCAACTGAAGGTCTTCAGCGACGAAACAAAGAATAAGTTGAATGCTGACCACTTACAGATTCTATCGGCAAAAATCATTGGATACACAGATAGAGTTCCCGTATCAAAAAATAGCGACTCCAATTTTGACTTATCCATTCGACGAGCCAACAGCGTCCACACCGAACTCAAAGAATATGGACTATTAACTGACATTCCGGAGTCTGAAATAAAAAGCTCCGGACAAGGCTCACTACTTTCCAAGTCCAATTGCTCCAGGGAACTCAACCCTGCCGAACTAAAAGAGTGCTTGGCTGTAGACCGGCGTGTTGAGATCGAACTTAAACTGCAGATGAAACCAACAGAAAAGCAGACTTCCACTGATCCAGCGCCCCAAAAAGACATGAGTGTATGTGATTTTGTTTTCTGCAAAATCGGACTCAAAAAATGTCCTGATAAAGTCCCAGCTACCATGGCACCCAGCGATAACTGATCGACTTTCAAAAAAAACCGCCCTTTCGGGCGGCTAAAGTACTTCGACCATGATTCAGAAGCTTTGACTGAAGCTGATGTTGAACGCGCTGTCGTTGTTGTCGCTCGACACCTGGCCCGAATAACCGATGCCCAGCTTGCCGGTCGGGGTGACCTGGAAGTCGATACCGGCTTCGAGCAGCGCGCTGTCCTTGGCAATCGGCACGCCCTGGGTGCTGAACGAGGCGCCGCCGTCGATGAAGGTCAGGTCGGCGTCAGGCTTGGTGTCGCCGTAGGCATGGCGCCAGCCGATGGCGGCACGTGGTGTCAGTTGGCTGCCGTTGGCCAGGGTCACCAATTTGCCGACGCGTACTCCGAGCGTCGAGTAGGTGATGTCCTGATCGGCGTCGGCCTTCAGGCGCCCCACTCCGCCTTTTTCCTTGGCCGTGTCGCTGTCGTAGTTGACGTAGGCGAGCCCTGCGAACGGTTCGATGGCAACGCCGGCGGCGTTGATCGCGTAACCCACTTCACCGAACACCTGAGCACTGCGAGCATCGTAATCAGCCTTCAGACGATCGTTGTAGCTGCCGACGCTGACATCGCGCTTGGTCTCGATGCTGTGCCAGCTGTAAGCCGCGCCGAGGCGCACCGCCAGTGCATCGAACTGCGAGTTCAGGTAACCGGCCAGGTGGTAGCTGTCGACCTTGGCATCGGAGTTGCGATCATGCGCGTTGAGGTTGCTGCGGGTGTAACCGGCGGCCATCCCGGCACGCCAGGTGTCGTCCAGCGCCTTGTCGGTGCCGAGCATGAAACCGCCGAGGTTGCGATCGACTTTCGCCGTGTTGCTGTCGCCGCCCATGTCACCCCAGGCACCGATGGCCCGAATCCAGCCGACCATTTCCTCGTGGCAACCGTTGCTGCTCAGTTGGGTGTCGCTCGGTGCCAGGGTTCTGCGTGGATCATCCAAAGCGCTGCACGACGGCTGGCGCATGCGGTCGTTGACCGCCTCGCGGATGAAGCGCGAGTCTTCGAGCATGGCGCTTGCGGTGCTGGCGTGGATTTCCCCGGAGAGGCTGTCGAAGGCATTGCGCGCCCCGGCCACGCTGAGGTTGACGATCTGGTTCTGCAGCGCCGCACCGGCCGCCCCGTTGTTCGTCAGTGCCGTGGCCGTGCCGCGCTGGTTACCCGTGGCAGCGACGTCGGCGAACGAGTTGCCGTTGCGGCTCACGGTCAGGTTGACCGAATCGGCACCGTAGACCAGCGAGCTGCTGAGGAACGCGTACTGCGGCAGATCGGCCGCACTGAAGGTGCCGGTCACGCCGCCGCCCGCAGTGATCAGCGAGTAAGTGGTGTTGCCGGTGAACGGCGCAAGGCTGTTGACCACCAGACCACCACTCAGGGCTGCCGTGCCACCCACCGCCAGTGGCGTGGCGGTCGGCGAGCTGACCGTCAGCGCCAACACACCGTCGCTGGCGTTGGTCAGGTTGCCGGCCACGCTCAAGGTGCCGTCAGCGCCACCGGAAGCCACCACACCGTGGTTGAGTACCGAACCAACGCTGCCATTACCGCTCAGGCCTGCGCCGTTGGCGACGGTGACCTGCCCGCCCAGCGACGCCCGGGCCGCACGACTGCCGACTTGCAGCAGGCCTTGATCGACCGCGACAGTGCCGCTGAATGGCTGGTTGCCAGTCAGCAACAAGGTGCCGGTGCCACGTTTGGCCAGCTCCCCGGTACCGCTGAGAATGCCATTGAACTGGCCATCGACATTCTGCTGAAACACCAGCAAGGCGTTGTCGGTGATGTTGCCTTGCAGGCTGGTGGTGTTACCGATCAGCGTACCGCCGCTGACCGTGGTGCCACCGCTGTAGGTATTGGCAGCCGAGAGAATCAAGGTGCCGGAATCGAGTTTCTCGATACCTCCCGTACCCACCAGCGGTGCGGAGATTTCAGCGCTGGCGCCGGCATTCACCCGCACCGGCGCCAGACTGCCATCGGCACCATTGACCGGCGTCAGCGTACCGCCAGCCCCCGGAACCACGCTGTAGCCACTGGTAAGGAATTGCAGGCCGGTGAAGTTTTGATTGCCCTGCACGGTGACGACACCTGGCTGGCCGCCGAACACGGCGAACTGACCATTGGACGCCAAGGCTTGCGTACCGCTCGGATCGGTCCAGTTGGTCCCTGGGCCCCACACGCCACTGCCGCCGCCGATGCTGCCATCAGGGTTGGTGGTGCCGCCGTTCCAGAACTGCAC